>JAHKAT010000377.1 GCA_018825925.1 Bacteroidota bacterium
TATTAAAATGAAATTAAGGCATTCAATTATAAATTACCTAACCACATAAAAGCAAGCGATAAAAAAATAGAATTAATCGTTTCACCGAATCCAACAAATGGTAAATTCACAGTTCAATCTAATAACCAAATAATAAAATTAGAAGTGATCGATTTCTATGGAAAAACCATATCTCTGAAAACAATTCCACGTACAAACATTATTCATTTTGATGATTTACCTTTGATTTCAGCTGGAACATTTATTCTTAAAATATATCCTGTAGATGGATCCATTTCAAATGAAAAATTAATACTGAAAACATATGAAAATTAGACCTGTTCTATTTCTGATTCTAGTTCTTGCGATTTCTAGCTGTGAAAAATTTCCAGAAAAAAGTAATTTCATTCAATTCCGGACGGTAAAGTCAAGGTTGACACGGCAGACTTGGAATTATTTACAGAGTTATCAATGCTTTTTTGATCAAGAGAAGGAGTATCCTTTAGGTTTTAAAAATATTTCTTTAGATTTCAAGCGAAATGGTGATCTGATTTATTTGTATGAATTGAGTAAATCTAATGATCCCGGCCTTCCAGATTACCCTGGTTTCTTTCAATTCAAAGATAGCGCCGGAACTGGAAGATGGGAGCTCCTGAAAGCAAATGATCCGACACAGCTAAGAATTACTATCGAAGGAATATCCTTTGATTTCGAAATCAATGCTTTAAATGCAAGTAATCTTACTTTGTATTGGGTAAAAGAGGATGTTAAAGAAACCTTTTATCTGAGTCATAGATAAAACCAAAAATGGGCATCACAAAAAAAGTGGTGCCCTTAATTCTAATTTAATATGAAAAAAACAAACGCTATTATTCTTGGCTTGTTGCTATTTACCTCGTCAAAAAGTTGGACACAAGAATATACCTTCCAATTACAAAACGCAAGCTATGCGGCTCTGACAAGTTCTACTTCGATTTCAAATGGTGACGTTTGGGATGATCCACAATATGAAATTCCATTAGGATTTGTCATTAATTTATACGACACAACACTTAGCTCCCTTTATTTATCTGGAATAGGTGCTGGAGGAGAATTGTCCACCTATTTGGCTCCTGGCTCAATTTTGAGTCCTTTACTTTCTTTTGTTGGAACTGATATTGTTGACCGCGGGTATGGCACAGCAAATTCTTTGTCCCCAATCAGTTATACTGTTTTAGGAACTGTTGGTTCAAGAATAGGTAAATTAGAATATAAAAATGTTGGTTTTTATTATGAAACTGATCCGGATGGCATTTCTACTGACTTTGCAAGTTTTCAAATATGGATATATGAATCAAATTCATCTTTTGAAGTTCATTTTGGTCCAAGCTCTATAACACAGCCGAGCTTATGCTTCGATAGCGAAGATGGATTGTACACTGGATTATCCAAAAAATGGGATTACTCTACTTACGCTTCTGTATCTAATAATCAAGTGCTTGTTGGCACCGCTAGCAGCCCAATAATTTCAACAAAGCAGGATTATTTCACTGATTTTATGATTGGGTGGCCTTCTAATGGCACTGTATTTAAATTCACAAAATCAATATCGAACATCACTGAAATGGATTTTTCCGAGGAATTCAAAGTATATCCTAACCCTGCTAAAGACAAGCTTTATATATCAAATCTCAATTTACAAGATGTTTCTAAAATTACGGTTATGGATGTTACTGGGAAAACAATTTATTCCATTTCAAATAAAGTATTCAATTCTTCATTGAATATATTGGAAAATGTTAAACTCCCTCAAGGCTCTTACTTTCTTGTTGTTACCTCTAAAACGAACCCTATAACCACTGCTCGATTTCAAGTGAATTAGTTGTTCATTTTTGAATTAAATTAAACACAATAATTGCAGTAATTGAAGTAGCTTACTTTGTGAGAAAATGGAATTTCCGTGTCATAAAGTTTCTCTAACATGGCTTGTAGCGCGAATTCAAACTCATTAAAAACTTCTTTTAAGGTCCCTTCTTCTACTTGTAAATTAAGTCCTTCGTCGGGATAACTGATAAAGGAAATAATTGATAGTTTATGGGGCAACACTCCAATTTTACTATCTATCAAATAACCATAAAACAACAATTGCAAAATATATTTTCCATTCACATTTGCTAGTACATCCGTCAAAACTTCACGAACCTTTCCTTTTGCTTTTATCGTCAATTTAGCACCATCTACCTTTCCAGATTTATAATCAATCACTTGAATTCGCTCATTTTGAATGTTTTTTACGATTTCTATTGGATTGGTGATGTCCTCTTTCCTCTGCAATAAATCAATACGGTCGATTTTTCCGTGCATATTAACCGTCTTTTTGTCGCCATGTATTTCCAATTCCAAACTTCTATAAACACTTTGCTCTAGAGCATAAATCCAAATGGCATCTTTGCTTTTCGAAATTCTATTAATCTCGAAATCCAAGTAGCGGTGAATGAGTTTTTTTGCCATCTCAAAACTCAAGTAATTTTTTCCAGTTTGAAACGCTTTCTGATCTCCCGAATAAGTAGACATAAATCCTTCCAGAATCTTTGCATCCGCTTGAGCTTTCATTTTCACTAAATCTTGCACTTCCAGTGGACGAGCTTTCGGATTCACTTTGTCCTCTTTGTCCACAATGGCAAAAGGTGTGAAAAGTGATTCGAGGGCATCGTGTAAAATGGTTCCAAAAGTATTGTTCTGCATTTCTTCCTCCACTTCCTCCTCTTCACCGTATTCCATTAAATAGCGATAATAAAAATCCAGCGAACAGGTGTTCAGTTTTATTAAGGCCGAAGCCGAGCAAGAACGAGCCAAAACCTCATCCATTTTCGCCATTAATTCAGGTGTCTTTTCCACTTGCGAAGTTCGCTTACTTTTGGCCGTGGCATCCAATTGATATTGGCGTTTGGTGAAATCCAAGTTTTTGTTTTCTCGCTTCCACTCTAGCTCCATTTGAAGTAAATATCTACTTGCTTCATTGCTCATCATGTCTTCTCTACGGTTCAAATACGTGATTGTTAAATCCTTCACGTCGTGCATTAAACGATAAAAGTGATGGGCGAACAAACCATTTTTTTCTCTGGACGTCGGCATACCTACACCGGCTCTTAAATCCATAGGAATTAAGGTCATCATTGGGTTTCCTGGAGGCATTTTACCTTCGTTCATTCCCAAACAAATAATTCGCTCAAAATCTAGCAATCTGGTTTCCAACAGACCCATTATTTGTAAACCACTAATCGGATTTCCTTCATAGGCAATTGTCGCTGCCCCAAAATGCATTTGAAACAATTGCTTGAAAACTCTTCTGCCCATTGTGGCAACAGGTTGTGCATTCCAACCGTTGTAAAACTGAATCAAACTCGCATCAAAAGCTTTCAAAATTGCTTTTTCGAAAGATCTTGAATCATTCAGCTTTTCAAAAATCAGTTGATTTAAATTTCTGAAATTTAGCAAGGCATCATTCCAATCGGCCGACCAAGTTTGTGATATAACTCGATAAAATGCTTTCAATTCGTCATTTTCGAGGCTCAACCGTTCAATTCCTATGAATAAATTGTTGTTTTGAACTACCTTTTGCTCCAACAAGAGTTGCCTTTTCCTGGCTGAACCTGGCAAAATTGCTTGATAAAAAGGGTGTTTCCAGAGTCGGGCTAAATCTTTATGGTACAGTGCGTCTTTACTTGAAAATCGCTCTTTATTTTCTTGAATAGAAAACAATAAATCAACCCACAATTTGATAGAGGTATTCCGCAGTTCCAAGCCCATGGTAATGTTTGCTTTGCCAATGTTTAGAGGCAGATTTTTTATCATGGGCAACACCAAATCTTCATCCGCAAGTAATAAAAGTGTTTTCTCTATTTCGGCAGGTGCCATTTGGGACAACATCGTACTTGCTACGTGCACTTGAGCAACGTTTTGTGAACATTCTATTAACTCGATTTTCTTCTTTTCAGAAGACATTTTGTTTTTGGTGAATGGCCAAGCGGATTTCCCTAAGAAATCTTGCATTTGACGCAGAAAATGGCCGGCTTCGTGGTGATCACTTTTTAAATAGAAATCATCGGCATCTATTAATACATGTCCGCGACCAAGATTGGTCAGTTGCTTCATAATACTCATTTCCGAAAGGGAAAGTGCATTGAAACCCGCAAACAAAAAATGAGCGTCAGAATTCTGGTTAAACACCAAATCTATATTTTCAGCCACCTGACGAAAAGCCATGCCGTTGTATGCCTTGTTCTCTTTAGAAAGTCTTGCTTTTAGGTTTTCGTAATAAGTTTGTAAGCGATCCCAAAACTTGAGATAATTCTCTTGAGCTGCTGTAAGAGGCTCGTCGTCAGGGCTCCATCTTTCAATCTCGCGAATGTCGCGCAAGTTTTTAAAAAGTTGTTTTGCGTCGACAAGGTATTTTTCAAGTTCGTCGAAATCTGACAAAAGCTGAGGCACCCAAGTGAAAAAAGCATCAAAACTGGCGTCTTCCTCCGGTTCGACTATGGTTAAATGAACATTGTACAATTCCATCATTAACGCCAAGCGTTCTTGAATCACAAACGTGCTACAATGTCTAATCCATCGATCAATGGTCGTAATTTCAGGAGCAAAAATAGGTTTGCCCGCTTTGTTTACCAAGGCTTGTTCCACGTATTTTCGAGCTCGTACAGAAGGCAAAACAATGACTAAATGATCAAGATTGAGCTCTTTTTCTGCGATGTATTCTGCTATTTGGTCGACAAACTTCATTTTTTAGAAGATAAAAAGCTCCAATAACTGGCTCTATTCAAAACTGAATATTTTGCATTTGGATAGTTGTTTTTAAAACCCAAGGGGAATTTTCTTTTTTCTTTTTTATTCCATGCAACTTGATAAGCTTGCGTTTGATCCTCACCGAATTCAACAATATCCACGGCCGTTTTGGTCAATGATCGCCATGTAAATAGTTGTTTGGGTAATTGCTTCTGGACGATCATTTTTTGTCGCTCCATTAACAACCAATTTCTCCAGAGTTGGTCAGAATCATTGCGCCAATCCATTTCAGAGAAATTTTCGATTAGGGCATTTCGAATACCATTGTCGGTAAAATAAACAGTGATCCCTTTTTTCATTTCGTACTTCTTGCCGGTGGTGAAGTTTGGGATTGTTTGAATCAAGTAGGCTTTTTCAAACAACTGCACATAGCGTTCAACGGTTTCATTATCAAGGCCTACTTTGGTTCCAATTTCATTGAAAGATAAAATTTCACCCATTTGAAAAGCAAGTATTTTCAATACCTTTAATTGTAAATCTCGCTTATTAATACGGTCTTCTTTACTCCACTGACCCTTTTGCCAGTATTCTAAAATAGACAGGAGTGCTGCTCTTTTATCCTCGCTATCCAACACGCTTTGAAGCGTTCCAAAGTTGAGCACTTCTTCTAATTTTGCATCTATTTTACCCATTCCGAGAGCCTGGGCCAATTCATAAAACGAAACGGGCAACCAATGAATCAAGGCACCTGCATTTTCTAATGCCATGGCATACGCCTCATCCATCGCTGGTTCAAACGAGCTTATTAAAAGAAGACTAAACGATAAATCTGAGCTTAATGCAGTTTCTAAAAATTGATCCCAATTGTCTAAAAATTCAGCCTCATCAAATAAAACTACCTCCTTATTGTTTTCTGAAAAAAGTAATTTCTCCCAGCCATATTCCCCTTCGTTTTCAGACTTATAATCCACTTTCGAAAAGACTGTAAATGTTTTATTTAACTTCTCCAGTTCTGCGATTGCAGCCGCCTTTTTACCAGACCCTTTCAGTCCTTTTAGCACTACAATTTTATTGTCTATAATTGCTTTTTGGAGTTGTTCTTGCGAAAGCCTAACAATGGTCGATTCTACAGTAATTTCAGTCATTTTGGTAAATTTCCTTTAAATTATGCGGAAAAATAATAGAAATGAAGGAGATATACGCTTTTTAGAAGATTAATTTATCCACATGATTATCGCCAAAGGCATAAGGCAAGTAGGCCAAATTTGGAATTTCCTTTGTGAGTAGTAGCGGCGTTGTTTTTCCTACAGAAATAGTTCCATGTGTTTCCGATAAACCCATGGCGTAGGCCGCGTTGATGGTCAGCGCATTAATCGCCTCTTCTGGCGTCAATTTCATTTTAACACAAGCCAGAGATAGAACGGTTTGTAAATTTCCTGTCGGCGTTGTTCCTGGGTTAAAATCACTCGCCAAAGCAATTGGAAGTCCATTTTCAATCATTTTTCTCCCTTGAGCAAAGGGAATTGAAATAAAGTGTGAACAGCTTGGCAAAAGAGTAGGCATACAGCTCGAATTTTTCAATGCTTGAATATCGTCATCAGATATTTCCTCCAGATGATCGACGCTTAGAGCATTCAATTCAATGGCTTTTTTAATGCCCCCCATAACAGAAAACTGATTCACATGAACTTTTGGTCGCAGCCCATATTTAGCCCCAGCGATTAAAATTTCTTCCATTTCTTCCAAAGAAAAATAATTTCTTTCGCAAAAGACATCGATATAATCCGCTAGGTTTTCAGCCGCAATTTGGGGTAGCATTTCATCTATAATCAAGCGAATATAGTCTTCGTGGTTTTCTTTGAATTCTTTTGGAAAAGCATGAGCTCCTAAGAAAGTTGCCTTGATTTTTACGGGTGATTCTTTTTTCATCCGCTGAATCACGCGCAAAATTTTAAGTTCTGCCTCAACGCTCAAACCGTAGCCTGATTTAATCTCAATCGCCCCGGTGCCATACGTTTGAACTAAAGCCAATCGTTTCATGGCATCCTTAAATAATTCCTCCTCACTCATTTCAGCCAAACGAGCGGCCGAGTTTAAAATTCCACCACCACGAGCAGCAATTTCCTCATAGGTCAAACCATGAATTCGATCGACAAACTCCTCCTCTCTACTTTTAGCAAAAACCAGGTGCGTATGCGAATCGCAAAAAGCAGGGAGTACAAAACAGTTTTCGGCGTCGATCACCTCCACATCGCGCCAGTCTAGCAGTCCTTGCCAATCGTCCATTGAGCCATAATCAATAATAACACCGTCTTCCTTTGCCACGTACGCATTTTGAAGAATCGGTAAATTCGCCATTTCTTCGCCCTTTAAATAAGGTTTAAAATTCTCGCCAGCCAATACCAGCCCCTTGATATTCTTGATAAGGATTTTCGCCATGATTACAATAATAGGGAAATGCTCAAAAAAATCAGCTTTTTTAGGTGAATTCATTTGAATTCACAAAAATTATATATCTTTGCGCCACCTTTAAATAGAAGGTGAATGCCTCGGTGGCGGAACTGGTAGACGCGCTGGATTCAAAATCCTGTACTTTCGGGTGTGCCGGTTCGATTCCGGCCCGAGGTACAAAAAGCCCTGTAGTTAGACTACGGGGCTTTTTTTATTGCATTTAGGTTCCTATCTGGGTACCATTCACACTCTTCTCAATCCCTTATCGGGCTTAACAGTCTGTTCTGCTAATTCTCATTTAGTTCATATCTCAGTTCTTTGCCTTTTACTGTAGCCGGAATTCCTTCCGACAACCAACGCGGTGCTGGTTGATTCATTAAGTAATGATCGAAAAACTGGCGCATTCTTATGCTTAAATCGATTCGGTTTGCATTTTTCATTAGATTGTGATCATCACCGTTGTAGTTCAATAACCAACTAGCTTTTCCCAATCGTTTCAAGCCTGTAAAAAGTTCAATTCCTTGGTACCATGGCACAGCTCCATCTCCATCATTGTGCATAATTAAAAGAGGGGTTTGAACTTTTGGTAAGAAAAACAAGGGTGAATTTTCGGTGTACAAATTTGGAGCTTCCCAAATTGTTTTTCCAATTCTACTTTGTGTTTTTTCATACTGAAATTGTCTGTTCAATCCACTGCCCCAACGAATTCCGCCATAAGCAGAAAACATGTTTGCAACAGGTGCTCCAGCCATTGCCGCTTTGTATCTATTGGTCATAGTAACCAATTGGGCCGTTTGATATCCTCCCCAACTTTGACCCTGTAATCCCATTCGTGTTGAGTCGATATTTTTATACTTTTTCAAGGCTGCATCTGTTGCTCCCATGATACAATCGAAAGCCCCTTTTGCAGGAAAACCTTCTTTATAGCGAATGTCTGGAATCAAAACGACATATCCTGCTGAGGCATATTCTGTAGGGTAAATGATACTTGCCGTTGGTTTGGGCACATAGTGGTTGTGTAATTGATCTGTGTATAACTCATAGAAATACACCAACATAGGATACGATTTTGTAGCGTCAAAATTTTCTGGTCTGTATAACAAGGCTTGCAGTTTTTGACCATCTCGACTTTTGTAATCTATTAATTCAACTTGAGCCCAATTGTACTCTTTTTGCTGAGGATTGGTGATTGAAATCTTCTTTTCCGCTTCAAATTGATCATTCATGATATACAAATCTGCATACGCTTGTAAGTTGGATTTTCTTAGCAAAATGGTACTTCCATCTTCAGAACGATTGATGCTATTAATATTATTTGGCGTTTGATAAACTAAGTCGATACTTTTCGTTGTTTCATTCCAAAAATAAACCAGTTCATCTTTCGTTTTTTCATCCAATCCTGTAAAATAGGTGTTGGCCGGCGTGATATAAACACTGTCGCGCTCCCA
>JAHKAT010000378.1 GCA_018825925.1 Bacteroidota bacterium
CGTGTTGGGCCCAGATGATGAAACCAGAGATATTTTAGTTGGATCAACTTCGCCTCGGAAATTGCAGGGCGATACATTTGTTTATCCTGAAATCTGGCTTTGAAATACTGGGTTCGTTTCCTTTCGCTTATTGAGCTTTTTAAACGATTTAACTTGTCAAGGCCGATAAATTATGTTCTGATTTGAACCTTAGAGTTATTAGCAGGAAAAGTATTGACCGAGGAGAAAGTGTTAAAAATCAGAACCGTTTTTCATCAAAATAATTAAAATGATTATTGGAAATGCCAAATAAAGTTTCGATTTTTATAATAAGCGCTACCATTTTATTGAATAATTAATTTAACTATGCTACCTACACACTTTTCCATTGCTCACCTGCATTGTCAGGTCGTTTACCATCGAAGTGAAAAAAAATTGGGTTTAAAATATCCACATGCACCCGAGGTAACCGCCTTTTTACGTCTTTCTTTTCCAGAGTTAAAATGGAGCAAGACATTACGAATGTGGCTATTACCTTATTCTCCGAGCTTGACAAAGGAATTAATTGAATACAGCCGCGGTAAAATCTGGATTGATTTAAAAACCCCATCTTCCAACCGATTGGAAACTAATCCATTAAAAAAGAAGCCCAAGAAGCCTTCGGAATGGTTAAAAGTGGCACTTAGTAACTTTGAGGACAAACTACGCATGCGTCGTTACTCGGAAAACACCATTCAAACCTATTCGGATTGTATTAAAACATTTTATATAGAAAATGATCATTTAATGCCTGAAGAAACCACAACGGTGGAAGTTGAAAATTTTTTCACTGATTATCTTATTCAAAGAAAACTATCCTGGTCGTATCAAAATCAATTTATCAATGCCCTAAAGCTATTTCTATCCATTATACCGGATGGACAAATCATTGAATTTTACATCAAACGCCCAAAAAGTCCTTCACCTTTGCCCAAAGTTTTAAGCGCCGAACAAATCACGAAGTTACTGGCAGGAACTTCGAATATAAAGCACAAAACCATGTTGAGTTTACTATACGCATGCGGTTTACGCTCCGGCGAGCTAATCAACCTCCGCATCAGCGATATCGACAAAGACCGTTTGACACTCACTGTGCACGAAGGAAAAGGAAAAAAAGACAGGGTATTGCCAATATCTTCAAATTTATTAAATTTACTTCGCGTCTATTACAGATCTGCACGAACCGTTCGCTATTTATTTGAAGGTCAGGAGCCTGGCACCAAATACAGTCCGCGTAGTTTAGCACTCGTAATGAAGCAAGCCTTGTTAAGAGAAGGATTAGAGCCACGATTTACCTTACATACCTTGCGGCACAGTTATGCCACACATTTGTTGGAATCAGGAGTTAATTTACGGATCATACAAGAATTGTTGGGGCACAGAAGTTCGAAGACCACAGAAATATACACTCACGTCAGCACGGAGAGTTTTTCCAAAATCCCAAGTCCTTTTGACCGCCTCAACTTAAAAATATAATAAGAAACCAAGACTCCACTAGCACTCTCGTGTGACTGTATAGACGAAGTTGTGCAGCACATAGAAATAAGTTATCTGCGAGCTAGGCATGTGCAAAACTGCGATTGAATCACTTCGAAGCGCCTTTAGGAGAAAAAAAAGAAAATTGAAGTGGTTGGTTTTGGCTGGGTATTAAGCACCATAGGATTGAAAAAATTAAAGGATTAAAAGTAAACCCAACCACTCCCTGAAGAGTTGAAATCCGTACGTTGAGGTCCTGAAAACCAAATGGAAAGGCGCAGATGAAAAAGAAAATAAGTAAATTCAATGATCGTTTGGAGTGTTCGTAATCGCAGTTGTGCGGTTTGTCACTAAAAATGGAGATGAACAAAATAAAAAAAGAATGCCCGCAGATAACACGCGCTACATCTCACGCCTTAAACGTGGTTTGTCCAGAAAGGCGCGAGGTGTAGCGCGAGAACGTTAGTAACCATTGTATGACCAAAATAACTTTCATATTACTTCTTGGGATTTTAATAAGTTGTTCTGAATCGGAAACGTGTGGCATTAATTTACCTGCAGCTAATAGCAAAGATTGTGACTCGCCAGTTATTGATACCATCGGTCAAATGAGTACTGCATTTTATCTTAAAAACATTTCTCAAAGAATTGAAAGTGAATCCTCCTTTTCTAACCCGACAACAAAACATGAATTAAGTTTTTATGTGAACAATACAATCGTTTCATGTCAAAAATATCGAACGCCTTATCTTATGGCCCCTAAAATGATTGATTCCTTAGGAAATGTAATTTGGGAATACATTCCACCCTATGATTCAATTCAAATGATCTCATGTTTTATCCTTAATTGTTCATCAAAAAATCAACAAATTCAAATTTCCGATGGTAAATTAATTGCCATTCAAGAGGCGCTCGGTAAGGATAACAAATGGGCTCCAATTGAATGTTTTGAATTTAGCGGATGTGGAAATAGCTATTCAGATATTATTATTTCTCCAGGAGATTTTCTTGAAGTGCCCATTTATAAATATTCAGGAGAGCTGGAAACTAAATTAAGATTGAAAATTCAATCAAATGGACACATTTACTATTCAAATGAATATTCAGGGAAAATCAATGCCAAACAACTTATTAAAAGAGAATTGCACTTTGGTGAAAGTTATCTAGGTAATAAAAACGGTTACTAACAGGCGCTAAACTTCAGCCACTCAGGCGCTCCGAATAAAAGAAAAGTGTATACTTGAAAGTTCGGTGCTTAAATGTGGTTGCGGTGAGAGTGGCCA
>JAHKAT010000379.1 GCA_018825925.1 Bacteroidota bacterium
AACACCTTCCATTTCAGAACCTAAAGGAATCTCGCTGATTAATTTACCTGATTTTGGATTAATCAATAAAGTGTAAGAGTCCATTTCTTTGGTCATCAATGATTTTTTCTTCATCAAGGTTCCTGCGATAATAGTTTCAGATACATCTGCAATCTCCAACATTTCGTGCATAGGTGATTTTTCATCACTTGCAAGGGTCCAAAGTACTTTGGCATTGTTATCAAATGCAGTCAACTCATACCCCGTTTTTTTGTTTTTAGCATAAGTGTTTCGAATAAATCCATTGGAACCCATCGGGAAGATATCAATCACATCAGAGTTTGCGGCAATGTTGGTCGAAACTCGGTTCAAATCCAATTTGGAAATTAATTTTGGTGATACAATATGCGATCCAGTTTGCTTCCCGCTTCTGTCGAAGGTTACAAACTCATACCCCGTTTTTTTATCGTAAAAATGAAGCATAAATGCATTCGCATTATAGGCCATTTCAATTAAATAGGTATTTTTTGGTCGTATGATTTCGAACTTTTTTACAGGATTATAGTTGTTGTCAAAAGTTTGAACCTCATAGGCGGTGTTTTTTTTGTCAACCTTTTCTTTTTGCTTTAAAACGCTTCTCTAATAGATCAATTTGTTTTGGAGTCAGATTGTTGTATTTATTCCAAGGAGACGGCTCGTTTTGAAGCTGACTAACTAAATTTTGAATATAAATTGCGCTGTTATTTTCTTGAGAAAACAGATGTAAACAGAAAAGAAGGAATGCGGTTAGAAGTGTCTTTTTCGATGACCACTGTTTATGTTACAAATAAACAAAATATTTTTAAATAAATTTAAAGCTGATCACCGAAATTTTGGAGCTCTAATAATTCCTGTAATCGTTCCAGATATTAGAGCGAATTCCTACAATAACTTGATGGGTCGGCAAGAAAGCTAAATAGGTATTTGCTCGGAACTGATAATCCACAAATGCTTGCATATTTCCACCCTTTAGAACACTGTAAGATACTTTTGTGCCAAGAATAAATTGATTATTGTGATTTCCTTGACCTATGGTATGTCCGTAATCATCTGGTCTGTTGATGTACGGAATGTATATATTGCCTCCTTGATTAAACGAGTCGTCGTATCCTTTCAATGAATAATTGACCAAAACTTCTGCCGTCCATTTTTTAAATTGATACTTCGCCTCCACTAATAACTCCATAAAATTAGCACCTAGTGGATGTGCCAAAACACCATCGCGATTGGTATAACTTTGTGCCAAACTCAAGTGTGAATAGGTGTAAGGTCGCACAATATTTAACTCACTTCGCACAAAAAGCGGTCTGTTATAAACATTCATTCGTCCTTTTATTCCTGTTTGAATACCAAATTTATTGGCCCACCATTTGGATTTTGCTCGTATCTCAGTCAATGAAAATTCATCCAAAAGCAATTGCGAATAAAATGTCCAGTTCTTGTAGTTGGCCGCCATGTCTAGTCCAACCAACACATTGTCGGATGAACCCAAGGCATATTCTTGTGGTCGGAAAAAAATCATAGGATTCAAATATTCTGGCTCAAATCCCCGGTTCAAGAATATATCTTTCGGTGCAAAAACAACCGTTTCGAAAAGACCAAACTGTAGCCAATCGGTTGCTGAAAAGTTGAGATAATGAGTGGTGGCGAATTTGTTAATCTTCTTATTGTTCAACCGCTCATTCATAAATTGATACAACACGAGATATTCAATACGCCAAAAATTCATTCTCATTTGCCCAAATCCATAGGGTTTACCATAGTCACTCAAGAAAAGAGAACGTGCTCCTTCTCCGATAAAATTTTCATCGTAACCCGCTTGTAAATTGATAAAGCGGTTAGGTGTATAGGACAATCGACCCCTTAAATCTAATTTTTCATATAAATCAATATCCTTTTGCAAGGTAGAAACCGTTTGCAATTGAAATCGATCTGATGCATTCTCAAAGCCTTGTAGGTAACTAAAACGTCCGTACCATTTATTACCAATGTTCGAACTCAAACCTATTCCGGCCATGGCGCGGTATTCATTTTTATAGGTTCTATAGCCTCCATCAATCAGTGGAATCACTGAAAGACTTACTTTATTTCTTTGAATACTATCTACTACAAGAGAGTCTGACTGTCTTTTTTGCTCAGGTTTAATTTGTGGTTGAATAGATGGGTGAAAATTGATCGACCTTGGCAACAAAGTGTCATTGGGAAGTTCAGCTCGAATGATATGCAATTCGGCTTGAGCCAATAGATATTGACCAATGAAAAGGAATGCTATGAGGATGAACTTCTTCAAAAGTCGTTGTAATGTTGAATTAGGTCGGTTGCTATGCCCACCATGATCATGTTTGTTTGTCCTATACCAATTTCATTCGTAGTTCGATACACGGAGCGAATAAAGCCTTTCAGATTCATTAAAGGATTAAACCGATAGCCAATTTCTACTTGCTGATGATAAATAGAGGAGTGAATTCGCGAGGCATCAATTGGAGAGACCACCAAGGAGGTTCGTTGGTAGTTGTGTAAAGTATAATGGGTGCTTTTCCAATCAAAATAAAAGCGTTTAAATGTGTAATTCAATCGGATTACGACTTCTTCAAAACCTTGTCCTTTGGGGTGAGCAATGGGTAAGTTGTATTGGGCATAATTCATTCGATTGTTGGCTGCATTGTAAATTCCGTTTGGGACATTGTTGTACTCGCCCTGAACAAACAAATTTTTAATCGAAAACGGATGGTAAAGTCTTCCACCTATTTGAAATGAGGCTTTTGAGGTAACTACACCATTGATGGCTAACTGAGAATAAATTAAAGCGTTTTTAAAACTATAAGAAGTCTGAATTCCATTGATGCTGTTTCTGAGGGAATCGTTTGGATTTATTAATTGAGAGATAAATGGAAGTGGTGAATAATAAGAAGGGTCTACTTTAAAGGAACTTATTGAATCGCCAACTGACCAGTTGGTTCCTTCGAAATATCCAATTTCAAAGCCCTTGAAGGGCGAAAAACTAAGGAATTGCGTGGAGAACAGCTTGGGCTCATAATAGGCCTCTACTGTGGTGCGAAAAGGTCTACGAAGCAAATCAAAATATTTTGATCGTAAAATGGTGTAATTGAATCTTTTTAAATGTACATCCGTTCTGAAATAAGTGGCAGGAACAGAGTTGTCTGAAAGCAATAAAGAGCGATATCCTTTTCCTACAAATTGCGCATTGTTGCCCATTGAAAAAGTCAAGTAATTTTTAGGCGCAAACACTACATTTCCAATGGCATAACCGTAATCAAAACCATCTTCTTTAAATGGTTTAGTTCTTGCTGCACCCGGCACTACTGCATTCTCAACGTGGTAGGTACTGTCGGGGTCTGGATATCTTTCACCGATAGATTTATAATAAGCAGTTTCGTAATTGCTGAACCGGTTTTGGTTTTCGTAATATGCTGTTGAAAAGGAAAATTTATCCAATAAATCAACCTC
>JAHKAT010000380.1 GCA_018825925.1 Bacteroidota bacterium
ATATCAACCGCTACTCCCTTCCTACGGTCGGTCATGGACGTTTTTTGTTTGCCTTCTCGCTCAAACTGCGTTTGGACTCGATGCACTTAGGATTACTTCGTGAACCTTTGTGGCCGTCGTGCAGTGGATATCAACCGCTACTCCCTTCCTACGGTCGGTCATGGGCATTTTTTGTTTGCCTTCTCGCTCAAACTGCGTTTGGACTCGATGCAAACAAAAAACGCCCACCCTATCGGGTGAGCGTTTGATTATCAGAGTGACCCCGACAGGATTCAAACCTGTAACCCTCAGAGCCGAAATCTGATGCGCTATTCAATTGCGCCACGGGGCCGACTAGGCTTGTGGCGCGATTAAATAACTTCAGTTACAATTGCGCCACGGGGCCGACTAGGCTTTATGAATTTATCATAAAATACGAGTTCAAAAGTAATGATTCAACAGGTTAGATACAAGCACGATTTTGTAGATTTGTTGGTGGCTCGAAAATAATCAGGACTTTCTGACGTTTTTAAGTCCTCAGCCTTCTGTAATGATGAATTTATGCGTCGATTCTTGAAAATAAAAATATTCCTTTCCATAGCCTTTTTGGGGTTTACTTTGAACAATGTACTTTATGCACAGTCTTCTATGGGAGGTTGGACTTTTCACGTCAGCACCTCTGAAGTTCAGAAGGTTGAGCAGGTGGGTAATTTGTTGTTCGCGGCCTATAAAAATGGAATATTGGAATATGATTTAGTATCTAAAGAGAAGTCTATTGTAAACACTGTCAATGGTTTGAGTGATATTGAGGTTTCTTGTTTGGGCTCAATAGGAAATAAGCTGGTGGTAGGATATGAAAGTGGAAATATTGATTTTTATGATGGGGGCACCATTTCCAATATTCCAGCAATACGGTTGGCACAAATGCAAGGTTCTAAAAAGATCAACCAAATTGTCAGTTATAAAAACGATGTTTATTTTGCTACAGGATTTGGAATTGTGCGAATTGACCCTGTTAAGTTGGAGGTAAGGGAGACGTATTATCCAAATACAAGTTCTGATAACATGAAAAGCATCGCCATTGTGAATGATTCAATTTTTGTAACCAATGGAAAGGTAGTTTTTACTGCAAATGCCAATAACCCTATTCTGTCAGATCCTGCTCAATGGAAAATTGACACGCGTTTCGGACAAAGTAGTTCCGAAGAATATGAGTCATTGATGGGTATAAAAAATGATATTTTACTTTTGAAAAAAAACCCGAATTTTGGTTTGGATTCAGTTTTTCGAGTTGCAGGAACAGGTTTGGAATTAGTTTCAGTACTCCCGTTTAGCATAGAAATAAATAGTATTTCAGCACATGGCAACCGTTTGGCGTTGAACCTTTCTGATGGAATTATTGCGATGAAAGAAGATTTTTCTGGAGCAGATTATATCCTAAACGAATTGTCTCCAGGAAAAGTTTTTAATGCCTTACATTCAAAATCAATAGACGGCAAAGTATATGTAGGTACCACAGAAAACGGGTTAATTGAATCGAACATCACTGGCGGAAGCACGCTGATTTCTTTTCCAGGTCCTGCAAGAAATTCCTATTTTAAACTGGCTGTTGATAAGGAAATGTTGATTGTATCGGGCGGCGGCTTGAATGGAATTTTTAGCACTTTCAATGCTTCAGGGAATTATTTATTGCAAGATGGAGAATGGTCACTTTTGGATAGAAATACAGTTTCAGAATGGGGCGATAAGTTTATTTACGATTTTTTGGCAGCTGCAGTAGATCCTAATTCAGGAGAGTTTGCAGTTGCAACCTACTCACGCGAGCCAGTTTCGATTTTTTCATCCGATAAAAAAATTAAAAAGATTTTTAACCCTACAAATTCTACTTTAGAGTATACCGTATTGGGAAATGGCAATTCCTATGTTTCTGATTTAGCCTATGATCCACTTGGAAATTTATGGGGCTTGAATGGTTATGCTGCAGAGGGCTTATTGAAGTGTTATTCAAAAGACGGAAAATGGTACAACTTTAGCTTGGGCCAAAATACAACGGGTTTTAGAACAGAAGAATTGGTGATTGATTACAATGGTCATGTGTGGTCATCAGTGCTTGGAAAAGGATTGGTGGGGTACAATTATGGCGGGACATTGGACAATCCGTCTGATGACAAAATTGTGAACTTAACTGTGGGCGAAACAACTGGAGCTTTGCCTTCAAATACAGTGACCGCTTTAGCCGTGGATTTTGACAATGAAATATGGATAGGAACAGAGAATGGATTTGCTATCCTCTATAATTCTGAATCGGCTTTTGATGCAGGCACTGGTGAATACAATGCTCAACGAATCAAACTTGAGTTTGAAGGCAATGTGGAATTTTTATTGGGTTCAACCTTTATATCTGCCATCGTGGTAGATGGAGGAAATAGAAAATGGATAGGGACGGGAGGTGCCGGTATTTTTTGTTTGAGCCCTGACGGTTTGCAGATTTTAAATAATTTTACAACCGAAAATTCTCCTTTGATATCCGACTTTATAATCGATATGAAAATTGATCATAAAACGGGGGAAATGTATATCATCACCGACAAAGGTTTAATTTCTACTCGCATAGATGCTACTTATGAAGATCCCGATTATTCTGATGTTCGTGTTTTTCCGAATCCGGTGAATCCCGATTTTAGTGGGGTAATTACCATTCAGGGTATTAAGTTTGATTCGGATGTTAAAATCACCGACGCAGGAGGTAATTTGGTCTATAAAACGACCTCCAATGGTGGCACAGCAACTTGGAATGGAAGAACATTGCTTGGCGACAAAGTAGCTACTGGAATCTATTATATTTGGACGGCTTCCAATGAGCAAAAAGGACGTAAAGTAGGTAAAGTAGCCATCATTAATCAGCGATGAAGTTAGTAGACGAAGGTATCTTTTTACATCGTATACCTTATTCCGAAACATCAGCAATTGTATCTTATTTCACCAAAGAACATGGTTTTCAAAAATTTATGTTCCCAGGTGGGAGAAAAAAAGGTAATCAACTTTTTGCACTGAATATACAGCAGTTAACCTTTTACAAAAGACCAGATTCAGATTTGGGTAAGTTAACGCAGGCAGAATCTTTGGGTATTGTGCACGAAATTCCTTTTCATCCCTTGCGTTCGGCTTTGGCCTATTTTGTGGCAGAAGTTTGCCAAAAATGTTTGAATCATACGGAGAAAGACTTGGAGTTGTACGATTTTATCAATCACGCCATTGTGCAGCTAGATCAATTGGCAGACCTTAGTCATTATCCACATTGGTTTTTACTTCAGCTAACCCCTTATTTGGGGATTCAACCACAAATTGAAACCAATGAGCCACAATCTTTTCATCTCAGTGATGGGGTTTTTTCTGCTGATTTTTTGAAAGAAAATTCAATTTCGGGCGGGGAAATGAAGTTTTTGTTTGATTTAATTCAAAATAAACCTCAAACGGTAGAACGAATAGTTCGGAGAAAAGCACTGGATGCCTTGCTGTTATATTACCGCTTGCATGTAGAGTATTTTGGGGAATTAAAATCGAAAGAAGTAATCGACGAGCTGTTTAGTTAAATAAAAAAGTTGTTCGCGAAGAACAACTTAAAATGCAAGCTGAGAGCCTTAAAATGTGAATAAACTGTTTTTTACCTCGATGAGGTTTTCATAAAAATAGTAGAAAAATCTAGTATTTCCAAAGAATTGGCTTGAAAATTCCGCACGCGATCGTTTAATAAAATAATAAAGTCTTCCGTTAATACAGGC
>JAHKAT010000381.1 GCA_018825925.1 Bacteroidota bacterium
AATTCAATATATCTCGGTAAAACTTTCTCAAGACTGAAATCTTTAGCTCGCTTTAATGCGTTTTCTTTGAATTTATGCAGCGTGGCATCATCGCTTAATATGCTAATTGCATTTTTACCCATGTCATCTACGTCGCCAACATTGCTTAAATAACCGGTTACACCGTGAATATTTACTTCTGGTATTCCACCAGTATTGGATGATATTACGGGTACTCTAACGGCCATGGCTTCGAGGGCAGCTAATCCAAAACTTTCGGTTTGAGAAGGCAATAAAAACAAATCCGAAATCGCTAAAACTTGCGTTGTGTCCCTTACTTTACCAACAAATATAACACGGTCGCACAAATCATATTCCCTACAAAGTCGCTCCAAATTGTTTCTTTCAGGTCCATCTCCCACCATTAACAATTTAGAGGGTATTTTTTTATTAACGATAGCAAAGGTTAAAAGAACATCTTCTACTCTTTTCACTTTACGAAAATTTGAAACGTGACAAAGTATCTTTTCGTCCACGGTTGCATATCTCCGTCTAATTTTATCTAATTGCGCTTGATTTTGCTCCTCAACATCTATAAAATTAGGGATGACTTCAATTGTTTTTTTTGTTTTGAAATGATCCAAGGTGTCTTTCTTTAAACTTTCAGAAACAGCAGTAACAGCATCACTTTCATTTAAACAAAATGTAATCACCGGCTCAAAAGAAGGATCTTTCCCAACTAATGTGATGTCTGTTCCATGCAAGGTCGTGATATAAGGTATTCGAATACCTTGAGACAAAAGTATTTGTTTGGCCATAAATGCAGCCGAAGCATGCGGTATAGCGTAATGTACATGAAGTAAGTCTAGTTTTTCATATTTAACAACATCTACCATCTTGCTCGCTAGTTCTGTTTCATAGGGTTGAAATTCAAACAAAGGATAGTCAGAAACGGCTACTTCATGATAAAAAATATTTTCTCGGAACGATCCAAGACGCACAGGTTGAGAATAAGTAATAAAGTGTATTTCGTGACCGATTTTAGCTAAAGCCTTACCTAATTCCGTGGCTACCACACCAGACCCGCCAAATGTTGGATATAAAACAATCCCTATTTTCATAATTTTCTACTTAAAGTCTAAAGTTATTATAACCGATTGGAATAATCTGTAAATTTTGCAGATTTAATAGCCCGATAAAAGACAGATTGAATTTCTGTGCGAATGTTCATTTTTACGATTTTCCAGTTTTCGGCATTTGGATTTACTCTATTCGATAAAAAAACATAGTTGACTTCTTCTTCCGGATCTGCCCAGGTAAGCGTGCCTGTAAAACCTGAATGCCCATAGCTTTTACTCGAAACTTCAGGACAGGCAGTACCTCCTTTTTTAGTAAATGTTGGCTTGTCAAATCCTGCGCCACGACGGTTTTTTTCTGGAAATTGAACGGAGGTGTATTTTTGAATCACCTCCTTTTTCAATATCTCTTTACCTCCGTATGTACCTCCGTTTAAAATCATTTGCATCAAAATAGCTAGGTCATTGGCATTGGCAAAAAGCCCAGCATGTCCGCCTACCCCACCCAATAAAGCGGCGCCAGGATCGTGCACATATCCATGAATAGTTTGATTTCTAAATTCCTTATCATTTTCAGTTGGTGCAATTTGATCAAGACCAAAATTTAAGTATGGATTATATCGCATCGAGCGAAGTCCGAGTGGACCAAAGACTTTCTCTCTCAAAAAAACATCCATTTTTTCATTGGATTGTTTTTCTATTATTTTTTTAACGAAGTAATAGCCAAGATCAGAGTACAAATAATCATTTCCACCTAGCTTTTGTGCCAAAATCCTCGCATCAATTGAATCTGACATACTTTCCAAAACATACAAACCTCGTGCAACTGGCACTGAAAATGCTCCCGACTTTTCCTTTGAATAATACTCTTTACTTATAACACCGTTGTTTAATGTTCGCTTATAAAAAGGAATCCATGCGGGTAATCCGGCCTGGTGAGCCATCATGTTTTTGATTCTAATTTGTTGGAAAGCAGATGGCATGTTTAATTCTTTGAGATAGTCTCCCAGGTTTTTATCCAACGAAAACTTATTTTGACCTTCCAAAAACATCAAACCGACCGTACTTCCTGCTATTTTACTGATGGATGCTAAATCATAAATAATCTGATTATCTACCTTTTGCTTCTTCGTATGATCTACAAAGCCATAACTTTCTTGATAAACCACTGTAT
The DNA here is from genome assembly GCA_018825925.1 of Bacteroidota bacterium. GTDB lineage: Bacteria > Bacteroidota > Bacteroidia > Flavobacteriales_D > Crocinitomicaceae > UBA2040. The sequence continues at coordinate 2,230 of JAHKAT010000381.1, forward strand.
TTTTCCATGCGAATAGGACTTGGCACCCAGGAAATGCCTCGGCATTTAGCGCGTTTTGAACAATGGACCCTATTTCGAACAAGGAGTCGGGTGGAATTCCCAAATATATTGGCTCTGCATAACGCAGTCTATTCAATTCACGTGTTTCTATTGAGAAGTTATTCTTAATTTGAAGGTTTAAGAAAAAAGGTAATCTTCCCGTGCAAGGCAAGGCACCATAAATAGCTTGGACCGCGTTTTTTTGACTCAATAAAGAATTGTCAGGGGTTAATAAAATGGCTTCAAAAACGCTGTAATCTAACGTTCTATACTTGTAGAGGTCTTCTGCAGAAATTATTAATATCTTCTTTTTGCTTTCACTGTTGTTAGCCTTTTTTAAAAGCTCGAAAAAATCCAATTCAAATCCATTGTAAATTTCGTGCTCCGCATTCTTTTCTGAAATATCGACGTAATTGATGATTGATTTTCGCATTTCAGATTGATTTGAACCAGTAATCAACTTACATTTTTCCAAATTGTTTTTTATCGGTATAATTCCAGATTCATTTGCAATGCATGTCAAAGCAGCTATATTCGTCCTGTAACCCAATTGAAACTCATCCAAAACAACCGCAGGTTTTAAAGGCTTATTCATTGCTTTTTTCAATGTCAATAGTTTCAGACATTTTTCCTTTCCTTGAATTTCCTTAAAGTGATCGTTGGTGGAATATTTGTTTAAAAACGCCTCTTTAACGTCTTCCTTAACATCGATATACCCTACCCCGCTCTTAAAGTATTGATAGAGGCTATCTTCGTTAAATATTTGATTATCAATATCTTTAATCCTTGAAACTATACCTTTCCACTCCGTTTTTTGGTACAAATGAAGTACTTCCTGGGGCGAGTTTAAATCAGATACCTCTAGAAAAGCCTTATCGGATTGTCTCATGAGTCGAATTGCAGAATAGATCTTCACATCAATATCCTTTTCATTCAACCCTTTTGATTTAGAAACATCACTCACGTGATTAAAAACCAATGAGGTATTCCACTTTAAGTTCTCCAAAACCAATGAATCACACCATTCAGCTCTTGCCAAAGGATTGTCTGTATAGAAATCAATATCAGAGGGAATTGCCGCTCCCAAAACTCTATTAAACAACAGATTACCTTCGTTGTTTTGATTTAAGTACTGACTATAAAGAACCGTTTTTTTGTCCGATTTAATAAAAGGTATTGCCTTTGTAATCGGCGAAAAGACTTCCTTTTTCTTTTCAAAAAAACTAGAGTCATTTGGGTTGTTTGAATAAAACAGCAAGGACAATCTTTCTCGATTACTCATTAACTCATACTCTTTAAGTATTTGAGAATCAATTTCTACATTTTTTAAAGTGGAAGTTTTGTAAGGCTGGTTTTGTAATATAGGTTGAGTGGATACCAACTGGAGTATAAACAAAAGGAATAAGATGGGCTGGAATATCATATTACAAAATTAACGGAACAACAAAAAGATGGTACATGCTTGCGCTGTACTTATCAACAATGAATTCAAAATTCACGCCATTTTGTCAAAAATGACAAGAATGTAGAAAGGGAACACAATTTGTAGGGAAGCCCATGGCTTTTTATTAATTTTGCTCAATACCTTGAATTCATGAAATTCCGTTTTCTTACAAAGACTGTCCAAAATAAAAAATTCGATTATTCGCCTATGTATTATGACGAACGTAAAGAGCGTTTGGAATTGAAAAAAAGGGAATTTGAACGAATTCAGAAGGGTGACATTTCTGATCAGGAAAGAAAAGAAATCTTGCGTAGAAATATGCAAGCCTCTTGGACTAGAAGCAAAAATACGAGTAAACAAAAACAAAGCGCCAATTATAGAGTTATCTTATTGATAATAATAATCTTAGCTGTTGGTTATTTCTTTTTAGACGGAATGGATGAAGTAGATAATGTAGTAAAAAAACTTTGGTAATGTCAGGAAGTGTTATACAATTACTTCCCGATCATATTGCCAATCAAATTGCTGCAGGAGAGGTTATCCAACGTCCCGCAAGTGTTGTTAAAGAACTAATTGAAAACGCAATAGATGCTGGAGCTTCCAAAATTGACTTGATTGTTAAAGACGCAGGAAGGACTTTGATTCAAGTTGTTGATAATGGCAAAGGTATGTCCGAAGCAGATTCAATCATGTGTTTTGAGCGACATGCCACCAGTAAGCTGCATACGGCTGACGATCTATTTCATTTGCGAACAAAGGGATTTAGAGGTGAAGCTTTGGCTTCAATAGCGGCCATTGCGCACGTCTCTTTAAAAACCAAACAAGCAAATTCTGAGGTAGGGAATTGTATTGAAATAGAAGGAAGTGAAATCACTAAAAACGAGCCTGTTGCTTGTTCCAATGGTTCATCTCTGGAGGTTAAAAACTTGTTTTTCAATGTGCCAGCGCGAAGAAATTTCCTGAAGTCAGATTCAATTGAATTCAAACATATTCTGCAGGAATTTGAGCGAGTTGTTATTCCTCATTTTTCTCTGCATTTTAAGATCTACCACAACGGCGAATTGATTCGAGATTTACCACCTGCCAATTTACGAAAGCGCTTGGTTGATTTACTCGGTAAAAACTTCAACGACAAGCTTGTGCCTGTAGAAGAAAATACGGACATTGTTAAAATCCAAGGATTTCTAATCAAACCAGAAGCCTGTAAAAAATCGAGGGGTGATCAATATCTTTTTGTGAACGACCGGTTTTTTAAGGATCATTACTTTCACTCAGCTATATCCAAGGCCTATACAAATTTACTTTCGCAAGGGTTGATACCAGGTTATTTTTTGTTTTTTGAAATCAATCCAGAAAAGATAGATGTCAACGTTCACCCTACAAAAACAGAAATTAAATTTGAAGAAGACCGAAGTATTTATCAAATTCTTCTTACTGCTTCAAAAAGTTCGCTAGGAAGATTCAATATTATGCCTACCCTTGATTTTGAAAGAGAAACGAGCTTTGATGTCCCTAATGAAATGTTGTCCACCACGCCTCGTGAACCTTTGGTCAAGGTAAACCCTAATTTTAATCCTTTTGAGGAAACATCAAAGCACCAAGTTTCTTCAGGAAATTATGGGTCGAGTAAATCTAAAGCTTTAGAAAAAGCAGGTTTTGGAATTGCCCCGCAAGAAGATTGGTCGCAATTCTATCAAATTCAAGAGGAAGAAGTTTCAGAAGAATTCAATAATGCCGAAACACCTACTCTCGATTTAGAAATCGACACAAAGAAAAGTGACTATTTAATAGCTGGAAATTATTTGTTCTCTAAAACCAAGAATGGTATTCTTTCTGTACATTTCAGAAGAGCTTATGAACGAATCGTTTATGATGAGCTAATGCAATCGTTTTACCACGCCCCTATCATGGGACAAGGCTTGCTTTTTCCTTATGCTTTTGAAGCAGACTCTAAAACCATTCTTCTTTGGGAACAAAATGTCAAGATTTTAAACCAGCTAGGATTTGCCTTTGAGATCAATGAATCAAACATTGAATTAACGAGTTTACCAAGTATCCTTCAAGAAGAAAATGTCGCCCAATTTTTATTAGAACTAAACGGTCAACTATCCGATGACAGCATAGACAAAGGAGAAATTGCGCATATTTGCATACTCACCATTTCGAAAGCCAGTGCTAATCAAAAATCGTTAATAACAGACAATGAAGGAGCGCAACATTTGATTGAACAATTGTTTGCATGCAATGACCATCAATATAGTCCGAACGGAAAAAAAATACTTCGTAAAATAACATTTGAACAAATAGAAACAATCAACTAATGTTTTCATTCTTAAACAATCTCCCACCGGTTACCAAAAATTTCCTTTTGATCAATATACTCTTGTATGTTGTGATGCAAATTTCGATAGCCTCAGGTGCAATCGATTTGAGTACTTTGCTCGCTTCACATTATATAGGTACACCATTTTTTGAGCCCTTTCAAATGGTTACCCACATGTTTATGCATAGTCCAGCGGATTTGATGCATATCTTTTTCAACATGTTTCTTTTGGTGATTTTCGGTTCGAACCTGGAGCGTTTATGGGGTCCAAAACGTTTTTTCATCTTTTACTTTGCTGCTGGGATTGGTGCCTTTTTACTAGACAACATAGTGAATGGTTTGCAAATTCAAGAGTTAAAACAAAGCTTGGAGTCGTCTGGAATAAGTATTGAAAGTATTGATAATTTAATAGGACAGCATAAAATGATGACCGAACAACAATTATCCAATCAATATTATGAAATAATGAAAGATCAAAGTGCTCAAACCAATGAAGCTGCAGTGAAATACTTTCAAACGAGTTTAGTTTCTGGCGTTGGAGCATCAGGTGCTATTTTTGGATTATTGGCAGCATTTGCTATCTTATTTCCCAATACTGAAATGTATTTAATGTTTATTCCTATCCCAATTAAGGCTAAATTTTTAATCGGAGCTTATGTTTTATATGAAATGTATAAAGCGTTTTCGACACAAACCGATAATATCAATCATTTAGCACATTTAGGTGGGGCTTTAACCGGTGCAATACTTGTGTTAATTTGGAGGTATACGGATCGTAAAAACTTTTATTAATGGAAAGATCATTTATAGATGAGTTAAAAACAATCTACCGAACTGGTGGAATGTTTATGAAGTTAATCTTCGTGAATGCAATAATTTTTCTCGCAGCAGGTCTAATTTCTGTGTTTTCTAATTTATTCGAAGCCGGTTCTGCCGAAAGAGTTCACCAATTCTTTCTACTCATCTTTGGTTTAAAGACCGATATAGGCTCTTTTATCTACCAACCTTGGGGATTATTCACCAGTATTTTTGCGCATTTTGGAATCTGGCATTTTTTAATGAACATGCTTTTTCTTTTTTTTGCAGGAAAGGCCTTCGAACAGTTTTTTAACTCTCAGAGATTGCTGTATACCTATGTAATCGGTGGTA
>JAHKAT010000033.1 GCA_018825925.1 Bacteroidota bacterium
AGCTCAATAACGGTGTCTCCTGCTACTACAACAAACTACACGGTGAATTACACTTTAAATGGTTGCTCAAAATCTGCATCAAATACTGTTACCGTAGCCCCTGCATTATCAGCTAATTTAACAGGAGGAGATGAAATATGTGAAGGTGAATCAACTGATTTAACAATTGATTTTTCAGGTTCAGGACCTTATAACATCGTATTAAATGACGGTACAGCGAACATTAATTTGAATAATATTTCAAGTAACCCATATATCTATTCTACAGGGATTGCAGGGAACTATTCCTTGGTGTCTGTATCAAATGCTTCATGTTCCGGAAATGTATCAGGAAGTGCAGTTGTAATTGTTAATCAAGAAATTTTAATTTCGAGTGAGTCTAGTAGCTGTGATGGTTCAGGGAATTACACCGTAAGTTTTGTGATTTCCGGCGGAGATCCTAGCTCATATACAGTGAATGGAATGAATGGGGGATCAATCTCTGCCGTAGCGCCTTACACGTTTACAAGTAATTTAATTGCAACTGGAACCCCGAATTATTCATTTTTTGTGAATGATGTAAATAGTTGTAATGTCCCTAATGTGGTTGGTAATCAATCTTGTGGCGGTTGCGGAGCGAGCGTTACAATGAGTGGGGGAGGTTCAGCATGTTCTGGTGGTACCGTAAACATTACTCTTACAATGGTGAATGGAACAGGCCCATGGAATGTTACTATAAATGACGGTACGTCAGATATCCCATTAAATGGAATCTCAAGTCCATACACATATGCAGCTAGCACAAGCGGTAATTATAGCTTGGTTTCAGCTACTGATTTTACAAGTTGTATAGCTTCTACAGGTGGCTCGGCAAATGTAAATATCAAACCAAACCCTACAGTTTCAGTAGTAAATTCAGGTCCAAGCACGATTTGTTTGGGCGAAACAACCACTCTGACAGCAAATCCTAGTATTTCAGGCGGGACTTACTTATGGAACAATGGGGCAACTACCAATTCTATTTCAGTTACTCCTGGTTCTACTGGCATTTCAAACTATTCAGTAGTTTATACTTTGAACGGTTGCTCTGGAAATGGAAGTGGATCGGTTACAGTAAACGAAGTTCCTTCATTGTCCGTCAATGATGGGGAAATTTGTAGCGGTGAATCAGTTGTTTTGACAGCCCTTGCATCACCTACAGGTGGAACTTACGATTGGCAACCAACGGGTGAAACTACAGTTTCTATTACTGTTTCTCCAGCTGTTTCAAAGAATTATGATATAACATACACTCTAAATGGGTGTTCAGTTTCTGAAATATCTTCTGTTGTTGTTAAACCAACACCAAGTATTTCAGTTACATCCGGCGCAATTTGCCAGGGAGAATCCTATACAATCGTTTCAACGGTGAGTGTTTCTGGAGGTTCTTATTTATGGTCTCCAAATAATGAAACAACACCAGATATAACAGTTTCACCAGCTACAGGAATCTCTACATACGATTTGACCTATACACTTAACGGATGTACTGACGTTCAAACAAGTACGGTTACCGTAAACGAAACACCTACCATTGCCGTTACAGATGATGAGATATGCGATGGAGAGGTTGGTACATTAACGACTATGGTAAGTGTAACAGGAGGTAACTACACTTGGGGACCAGGAACTTTCCCAAACAGTGATGTTTTAACGGATACTCCGAACGCTACAACAAACTATACTGTAGATTATATTGTAAATGGATGTTCTGTTTCTGGTTCGGGGCAAATTGTTGTGAATCCTTCACCAAGTATAACTGTGGCCGACAAAGCGATTTGTGAAGGAGAAAGTACCACTTTGGAGGCAACCACTTCAAATCCGGGAGGTAGCTATAGCTGGTCGCCGGGAGCTTTTGGTGACGTTGCGATAATCACAGTTACTCCATCTACCACAACAATTTATTCATTGGATTATACTTTGGATGGTTGTACAGTAAATACAACAGCAACTGTAACAGTTAATTCACCATCTACTTTAACCGTTAATGACGAAACGATATGTTCTGGCGAAGCTGCTGATTTAACAGCAACTCCAGGAACTACAGGCGGAACTTTTTACTGGTCTCCAGGAGGGCAAACTTCAAATATGATTACTGTTTCGCCAAGTTCAACATCCACTTATACAGTTCAATATACTGTCAATGGCTGTTTGTCAACGGCTACAGGTGATATTACGGTAAATCCAAAACCAGAAATAACGGCACAAGATACTTTGACTATTTGTGACGGAGAATCTGCAACAATAGAACCTGTTGTTGACATAGCAAACGGAAATTTCAGTTGGCTTCCAGACAATGAAATGACACCTACGATTACAAAGTCTCCGACAACAACTAGTAAATATTATGTCATGTATTCAGTAAATGGTTGTAGCGATCTTGATTCAACAGTAATAAAAGTTCTTTATCCTGCAACGATAACTGTTAATGATGTCGATATGTGTGAAGGGGAATCGGTGACTTTGACGGCTGTAACGAATGGCAACCCAAGTACGATATCTTGGTCGCCTGGTACTTTTCCAAATGGACCAAGTATAAACGTATCTCCAACGACAACAACGACATATACTGCAACTATAATAGAGAACGGTTGTGAAAACACTGCAGATGCGGTAGTAAATGTCTTTGCAATACCGAGTATCACGGCAAGTAACAATGGTCCGTATTGTGAAGGGAATACAATAAATCTATTTTCGACTTCCGACGCCACGAATGGAAATTATGATTGGACTGGTCCGAATGGGTTTAATGTAAACGGTCAAAATGTTAATAGAACAAATTCACAATTTGCTGACGCAGGTACCTACACAATTACAGTTACAGAAAATGGCTGCTCTAATTTAGCTACCACTGAAGTGGTTGTTAATCAACCGGATGTATCAGTGATAGCTCCCGCAGGTCCTTTTTGTGAAAATGATGGAACAGTTAATTTGCAAATCAACTTTTTGGGAGGTACATGGAATGGACCAGGAATTATTGATGTATCGACGGGTGTATTTTCACCAAGTATGGCAAATATTGGCTTAAATACGATTAATTGGACACCTGGTTCTGGTGCTTGTCAAACCAATGCAAGTATACAAATCATGGTTAATGAACTTCCGATTGTAGCGTTTAGTACAAGTGATCCGAATGGTTGTTCACCATTTATAACTTCCTTCATAGATGAAACATTACCACCAAGTGCCACAGTTTCATGGAGTTTTGGCAATGGTTCAAATTCCAATCAATTAGGAACCGTAAGTACTCTTTATCCAGACCCAGGAACTTACACAGTTACTTTGTTGTCAACTTCAGCGGCAGGATGTTCTAATAGTTTAACAAAAACAAATTATGTTAGTGTTTTCCAAAACGCTCAAGCACTTTTCGACTTTACACCAAATGAAATCACAAACCTACACACACTTGTGAATTTCATTAATAACAGTCTGTTTTCTGATCAATTTGAATGGACAATTAATAACACTGTAGTGCTCAATACTGAAAATCCATCGTTTGATTTTGTTAACAATACAGGTGAACAAATCATACGATTGGTTGCGAATAATGCTGGAAATTGTCCGGACACCATGATTCGTTCAATAATAATGAAGGAAGAATTAATTTTTTACATTCCAAATACCTTCACTCCTGATGGTGATAAATTTAACCAGTATTTCTCGCCAATTTTCACAACAGGTTTTGATCCTTATGATTTTAATATGAAAATATTTAATCGTTGGGGAGCTCTTATTTTTGAATCGAACGACTATACAAGAGGTTGGGATGGATCGTTAAACAACCAGTTAGTAGAAGAAGGAGTTTATATGTACAAAATTGTTTATCGTGAAAAATACCAGACCGATAAAACAGTGCAGAACGGCACAGTTATTTTACTCAAATAAATTCAAAGGAGGCATAAGCCTCCTTTTTTTTGTTTAAACATAAATTTTAATGACCTCTTTTAAAGTATCCTAGTATAATTATTTGATAATAGAAATGGATTGTTAAAAACCCGATGATATTCTTTTCGATACTCTCATAGAAAATGAGTAAATTTGCCCTCAATTTGTCGAATCATAAATTGAACTCTTAAAGAGCTGAAATATGCCAAAAAACAACTCCATAAAATCCGTTTTAATAATAGGTAGCGGTCCGATCGTAATAGGTCAAGCTTGTGAATTCGATTACGCCGGCTCACAAGCATCGCGATCGTTAAGAGAAGAAGGTATAGAGGTAACTCTTATCAATTCTAATCCAGCAACGATTATGACCGATAAGGTTATTGCAGATAATATTTATTTGCAACCCTTGGAACCCGCTAGCATCATCGAGATTCTTAAAAACCATAAAATAGATGCTGTTTTGCCTACCATGGGTGGACAGACGGCCTTGAACCTTTGTATCCAGTGTGATGAAATGGGGATATGGGAAGAATACGGTGTTAAATTGATTGGAGTTGACATCAAAGCAATTGATATTACTGAAAATCGTGAAGCGTTTAGAAACTTGATGGAAGAGATCGGTGTTGCGATGGCTCCTCAAAGTACAGCTAAATCTTTCCTTGAAGGAAAAGAAATCGCTCAGAAATTCGGTTTCCCTTTGTGTATTCGTGCATCGTATACACTAGGTGGAGCAGGAGCTTCTATCGTTCACGACCCTAAAGAATTTGACAACTTGTTAGAAAGAGGTCTTCAATTATCTCCTATTCATGAGGTAATGATTGATAAAGCCCTTCTAGGTTGGAAAGAATATGAATTAGAGTTACTTCGTGATTCAAATGATAATGTTGTTATCATCTGTTCTATCGAAAACTTCGACCCAATGGGAGTTCACACTGGAGATTCAATCACTGTCGCTCCAGCAATGACACTTTCGGATACAACTTACCAAAGAATGAGAGATATGGCCATCAAAATGATGCGCTCTATCGGTAACTTTGCTGGAGGTTGTAATGTGCAGTTCGCTGTTTCACCAGACGAAAATGAAGATATCATCGCTATCGAGATCAACCCACGTGTTTCTCGATCTTCAGCTTTGGCTTCTAAAGCAACTGGTTACCCAATTGCAAAAATCGCTTCGAAATTGGCGATTGGTTACCACTTGGATGAATTGAAAAATCAAATTACTAAAACAACGTCTGCTCTTTTTGAACCGACCTTGGATTATGTAATTGTAAAAATACCGCGTTGGAACTTTGATAAATTCCCAGGTGCAAACCGCGAACTAGGTCTTCAGATGAAATCTGTTGGTGAGGTTATGGGAATTGGACGTTCTTTCCAAGAAGCTTTACAAAAAGCTTGTCAGTCGCTTGAAATCAAGAGAAATGGTTTGGGTGCAGATGGGAAAGAATTGACCAACCAAAGCGATATTCTACACAGTTTAGAGCATCCTAGTTGGAACAGATTGTTCCATATCTACGATGCTATTCGATTGGGTATTCCATTCAAAACGATTGTAGAAAAAACAAAAATCGACATCTGGTTCTTGAAACAAATCGAAGATTTGATCTTGCTAGAGAAGAAAATAGAGAAATTCCACTTGGAAAACCTTCCAAAAGAATTGATGTTCGAAGCAAAACAAAAAGGGTATGCCGACCGTCAAATCGCTCACTTGTTGAGATGTTTGGAGTCTGAAGTGTACTCTTTGAGAGAAAAAATGGGAATCAACCGTGTTTACAAACTAGTTGATACCTGTGCAGCAGAATTTGAAGCAAAAACACCATATTACTACTCGACTTTCGAGGAAGAAAATGAAAGTGTTGTTTCGGATAAAAAGAAAATCGTTGTTCTTGGATCTGGACCTAACCGTATCGGTCAAGGTATCGAGTTCGATTATAGCTGTGTTCACGGTGTAATGGCCGCTAAAGAATGTGGTTACGAAACCATTATGATCAATTGTAACCCGGAAACAGTTTCTACTGACTTCGATACAGCTGATAAATTGTACTTCGAGCCAGTATTCTGGGAGCACATTTATGACATCATCAAACACGAAAAACCAGAAGGGGTAATCGTTCAGTTGGGTGGTCAAACAGCATTGAAATTGGCTGAAAAGCTTGAAAGATATGGCATCAAGATCATGGGAACTTCATACGAAGCTTTGGATATCGCAGAAGATCGTGGTCGTTTCTCTAAAGTTCTTGAAGCAAACAATATTCCTTTCCCGAAATATGGTGTAGTAGAAAATGCCGAACAAGCTTTGGTATTGGCGGACACACTTGGTTTCCCTCTATTGGTTCGTCCATCGTATGTATTAGGTGGTCAGAAAATGAAGATTGTCATCAACAAAGAAGAATTAGAAACACACGTTGTAGATATTCTTCGCGACATGGGAGCTAATCAAATCTTGTTGGATCACTTCTTAGGTGGAGCAATCGAAGCTGAGGCGGATGCAATTTGCGACGGTGAAGATGTTTACATCATTGGTGTTATGCAACATATTGAGCCAGCAGGTATTCACTCAGGTGATAGTCATGCTTTGCTTCCTCCATACAACTTAGGCGACTTGGTGATGACTCAAATTGAGGATATTACAAAGAAAATTGCAGTTGAATTGAAGACAGTTGGATTGATCAATATCCAATTTGCCATCAAAGACGATAAAGTATATGTAATTGAGGCTAATCCTAGAGCATCTAGAACAGTTCCTTTCATCGCAAAAGCTTACGACGAACCGTATGTAAACTATGCAACTAAGGTAATGTTAGGAGCCAAAAAGGTGAAAGACTTCAATTTCCAACCGAAAAAAGAAGGTTACGCAATTAAAATTCCAGTTTTCTCTTACGAGAAATTCCCAGAAGTTAAGAAGGAGTTAGGTCCTGAAATGAAATCTACTGGCGAAGGAATTCGTTTCATTAAGAATCTAAAAGATCCATTCTTTACCAAGATTTATAATGAGCGAAACATGCACCTATCAAAATAATAATGGTAGTAGAGTCGAGTGTTACTGGAGTTTTTAGAACCCTATTATTGTTGATTGGCGTTTTCGTTGTACTTCGATTTCTAGGTCGCTTGATGATTGCGAAAAGGAACTTAGAAGCGGAGCGAAATATGCTGAAGAAACAAAGGGAATTTGAGCAAGAAAAGCAGCAGTTGAAGCGAAACTTTGGTAAGACAAATATTCTTTCAAAAACGAATAATTCCAAAGGAAGTGCCTATGAAGATATTGAGTTTGAAACGTTGGACTCTTGATGTTTTTATCTTTCGTTCTTGATTCTCTAGTTTTTGTTATCTTCAAAATCTAATTTAGACCATAATTTTCTAAAATATGAAAGACTTTTTCTCCCGCAACTGGAAACATTTCATTTGTATTGCAATTATTTTAATTGTTGTAATGTCTTATTTCAAACTTCAATTTCAAGATTACGGATTGAAGCAACATGATGTTCAACAATGGTTGGGAATGGCACATGAAATTTCCGATTATAGAGACGAGCTAGGAGAAGAAACACTTTGGACCAACTCCATGTTTGGTGGTATGCCATCCGTACAAATCTCTATTGTTTATTCGGGAAACTATCTTAAAAATATATTCTCTGTTGTCACTGATCTTTTCCCATTACCCATGGGGGCTGTGCTGATTTCAATGATAGGGTTTTATTTTATGGCTCTAATGTTAGGAGTGAGTCCATGGATCGCACTAATTGGTAGTTTGGCTTATGGTTTTACAACTTACGATATAATTATTTTACAAGCTGGACACAATACAAAAGCAATGGCCATTTCTTTGATGGCTCCAGCTTTAGGGGCATTTATAATGGCTTACAGGCGCAATTTGTTGTGGGGAATTGCTCTAACCGGTGTCTTTATGACACTTCAAATAGGAGCAAATCACCTTCAGGTGACCTATTATTTCGCTATTCTTTTAGTGTTTGTTGGCCTCGCATTTCTGATCGAAGCAATACTTTCTAAAAAGGTTACTAAATTCATTATTACTTCAGTTTCTTTGATTGCTGCAATTGGTATTGCTGTGCTCATCAATTATGGAAATATTGCCCTCACAAATGAATATGCAAAATATACCATACGTGGAGGAAATGATATTACGATCAACCCTGATGGAAGTCCAAATACAATTTCAAGTGAAGGTGGATTGGATAAAGATTACATTACGCAATGGTCGTATGGAAAAGGTGAATCGTTTACGCTCTTATCCCCGAACGTAAAGGGAGGTGGCTCATTTGCTATTGGAGGAAGTACTTTTGAAGGTGCCGTTGATAATGTCGAAATGACCTCTCAAGAAAGAAATGTAGTTCTTGGTTCACCCGCGTATTGGGGACAGCAACCGTTTACTTCGGGGCCTGTTTACATTGGTATTATTGTCGTGTTCCTTGCCTTGTTGGGTATGGTTTTTCTAAATGGTTGGCTCAAATGGGGGTTGCTTTTGGCTTCTATCCTTGCTTTAATGTTAAGTTGGGGGAAGAATTATATGGGCTTGACAGACTTTTTTATCGAAAATGTACCTGGCTATAATAAATTTAGAACAGTGACCATTATTCTTGTTATAATTCAGCTAACTATTCCTTTGTTGGGTGTTTTGGTTTTGCAAAAATTGTATCAAGAACGAGAGAATTTAGAATCTCAAAAGAAAAAATTCCTAATTACTACAGGATTATTTGTCTTAGTGCTTCTAATAGTTGCCGGTGTTGGTTTAGGGGATAATTATACTTCTGAAAGAGACGAAAGTCAAATTGCAAATGTTGAGCAAAATATTTATAATCAAATTATTCAAATGGACGCGGCTACTTTACAGTCGCAATACAACATCAATAAAAACAACCCTCAAGAAGTACAATCATTTATTTCAGCACAAGCAGAACCCTATTTGGCTGGTTTCGATAAATTAAAGGAGGTAAGAAAAGAGATATTCTCAAAGTCAATGTGGAGGTCTATTTTATTTACTCTTTTCGCCGCCGGATTGATGGCCTTGTTTTTTTATTCAAAGGTCAAAGCTGAATATATCTTTCTTGGATTGGGTGTCTTAATATTAATTGATTTAGTCCCTGTAGCAAATAACTACTTAGGTAATCAAGAGGAAGGAAACGGTTATAAATATTGGGAAGAAAAAGGTTTGTCTCTTTATCCCGTTCAATCTTCTCCGGCAAATGAAACGATTTTAAATCAAGAAATCAACGAAAATCCAGCCTTACAAGCCATAATTGATAAAGCAACAAGAAATGGAAAGCAGAAAGCTGAGGAGCTCGATTTAAATGGTGTAGCCAAACAAAGAGCGATTGACTCCTATAAATTTGCAGCGTTGAATAGAAATACAAATTATCGTGTTTTTGATTTTAATGGAGGGTTTTCGAGTAGTGAAGCAAGTTATTTTCATAAATCTTTAGGCGGCTACCACGGTGCCAAATTGAGAAACATACAAAACATGTTTGATTTTCATTTGAGTAAATCGAATAATAAGGTTTACGACATGATGAATGTTAAATATTTCATTCAAAATAGTGAACAAGGACCAGTTGCGCGACCAAACCCAACAGCCTTAGGAAACGCCTGGTTTGTTAAAGAAGTTTCATCGGTGAATACCCCGAATGAAGAGATTCTTTCCTTGGGAAGCACTTTTGAGGTGAATAATGTGGGGTCGGGAACTTTGTTGGTTAATTCGGAAGCCGTAAAATCGGGCAAAGTGTTTGGTTCGGAAAAAATTGATTACGTTTTAGGAAAAGACACCCTATCTGTCGGTCTGACAAATGGCATGCAAGAAGGGATGGAGGCGTATTTTTGCAGAGATATAAATGGTCAAACGAACTTAATTCCTGCTCAGATCTTGGATGCAGACCCGACTGAATCGTTTACAAAACTGGTTGGTTTAAAATTGCTAAATGAATTTAAACCATCTCAAGAAGCTGTTTTATTAGTCGATGAATCAAAAGGTTTGGCGAAAAAATATACTGGTTCAGGATTTATAAAAATGAGTAAGTATAATCCGTCTAAAATGGAATATATATCAGAGAGTAGCGAAAAACAATTGGCTATATTTTCTGAAGTTTATTACCCAATTAATTGGAAAGCATTCGTAGATGGAAAGGAGGTTGAAATTCGCAAAGCAAATTATTTGTTGAGAGCAATAGAAATCCCAGCCGGAAAACATAAAATTGAAATGAGATATAGTTCGGAGTTGTATAAAAAATCATCTATCATAAGCGCATTGCTCTCTAGCGTACTTATTGGTTTTGTTTTGATATTAGCTTATCTTAATCTCCGAAAATCGATTAAAAAGGAAGTGTAGATGAGAAATCTGAAATTTACCGCCATTCTACCTATGAAAGGGGAGTCTGAAAGAGTGAAAGGTAAAAACGTAAGATTGTTTAATGGGAAACCACTATGCCTTCATGTGCTGGAATCATTGGTAAGTATAGAGGCAATTGATCAAATCATTATCAATACGGACTCTCCGGAAATAGAACAACTTACTTCATCCTATGAGAAAGTAAAAATCCACCATCGTCCGGCAGATTTACAAGGACATATGGTGTCAATGAATAAAATCATTCAATATGACATTGAAAACTCAAAGGCGGAGCATTTTATTCAAACACACAGTACAAATCCTTTGATATTATCGGCAACGATTAACAAAGCGTTAAAGGTATATGAAGAAATGTTATCTGATTATGATTCTGTTTTTTCCGTAACACGATTGCAGACTCGCTTATATGAGGAAAATGGTCAAGCATTAAACCACGACCCAAATATTCTCTTAAGAACGCAAGATTTAAAGCCATTGTTCGAAGAAAACTCTAACTTTTATATCTTTAGTAAGGAATCTTTTTTTAAAACCAATGGCAAAAGAATAGGCTTGAAGCCTTGGTTGTTTGAGGTGAATAAATTAGAAGCTCTGGATATTGATGAGGAGGAAGATTTTTTATTAGCCGAAGCAGTCCAAAAATTAAATATTCTATGAATTTAAAAGAAAAAATTCGAGCTGGAGAAACAAGTATCGGTACTTGGTTAACAATCCCACATCAAAGTGTCGTTGAAATTTTAGGCACTGCAGGGTTCGATTGGATTACATTGGATTTGGAACATGCTTCCATTGACTTTGAGGCAGCGTTTAATTTAATTGGACATATTCAAGGAAACGGAATGAAGGCGCTTGTGCGTGTTTCAAAAAATGAAGAGGTTGTTATTAAGAAGGTACTTGATGCTGGTGCTGATGGAATAATTGTCCCGATGGTAAATTCTGCCGCTGATGTTCGTAAACTATTAGATTACACGTATTATCCACCTCTTGGAAAACGGGGGGTTGGTTTAAATAGAGCACAAAATTATGGTCTAGGGTTTCAGGATTATCAGGAAAAATTAATAAAAGAAATCGTTGTTATAGCTCAAATCGAACACATTGACGCTATCAACAATTTAGAAGAAATATTATCCTTTGAAGAACTAGATGGTACAATGATAGGTCCGTATGATTTATCCGCATCTTTAAACTTACCGGGTCAATACGATCAACCTATAGTTTTAGAGGCCTTGAAAAAATACGAGCAAATTTGTAAACAAAAAGGCAAATCCAAAGGAGCTCACGTTATTCAGTCAGAACCTTCTTTCTTGATCGATAAACTAAATTTAGGAT
>JAHKAT010000382.1 GCA_018825925.1 Bacteroidota bacterium
CGTGTGCTCTTCCGATCTGATCGGTCTAGTTTTACGTTAAAGGCAATTGAATTGATTTGAGGAAAAATAATTCCACCTACAATCACCACAAAAAGCAAGAGTCCAGTCAACAAGGAGATTAAACGATACTCGTATTTATTTTGTACTCGCATATTTGATATCAGCGATTTGGCTGATTTGATGAATTTAAGATTTTTCATGTTTATGTCAAAGTTTTAATAGTATTTAAAAAGGAGCTGACCTAGCAGTACAGCCCCTTTTACCCTAACTATGTCTTGAACCTAACGATTGCTTTACGACGAAGACCACTGCGAAAACAATTCCACTTTTCTTTAATGAGCTCTATTTTAAATTTAAAATATTGATAATGAATTGTTTAAATGGTTTGTGTGGCGATTTGGTTTCTAAACATATTTTTCAAATTGAAAAAATAGGGGTCGAAATGAAAAGTAGGAAGTGCATAAGCTTCGAGGAATGAATGTGAATTAGCTACCTTTGTATTCACAAATTGAAAATATGAGCGAAAAACGCACGGAATTGTCAGAACTAGGTGAGTTTGGTTTGATAGGTCATCTTACTAAAGGTGTAACGGTTGATAATAATCGAACAATTACAGGTATTGGTGATGACGCAGCAGTGCTTGTTCGCAATGAAACGGAGTATACTTTGGTAAGTACCGATATGTTAATTGAAGGGATCCACTTTAGTTTGATGTACATGCCTTTAAAACACCTAGGATTCAAAAGTATTGCTGTGAATGTATCGGATATTTGTGCAATGAACGGAATTCCTGAGCAGGTTACGGTTAGCTTGGCTGTTTCGAATCGCTTTCCTACGGAGGCCTTGGAGGAGTTATACGAAGGAATTCAGGCTGCGTGTAAGGCTTATAATGTCGATTTGGTTGGAGGTGATACCACTAGCTCAATTTCTGGATTAATGTTGTCTGTAACGGCTATTGGCAAGGTGGCTAAAGACAAAGTGGTAATGCGCACTGGAGCCAAAGAGCATGATTTATTAGTGGTTAGTGGAGATTTGGGTGCTGCCTACGTCGGACTGCAAGTGTTAGAAAGAGAAAAAGAAGTGTACAAGGCAAATCCAAATATACAACCTGATCTAGATGGGCACGATTATATACTTCAGCGTCAACTAAAGCCTGAAGCCCGTGTGGATGTTATTAAAATGTTAAGTGAGTTGAATGTCCTTCCTTCCTCAATGATTGACATTTCAGATGGTTTAGCTTCCGAAATAATGCATTTATGTAAGGCGAGTAAGGTTGGTTGTCATGTTTATGACGAGAAATTGCCCATAGATGCAAAAACCTCGATGACGGCCTTGGATTTCAATATTAACCCTAATACTTGTGCATTAAATGGAGGTGAAGATTATGAATTGCTTTTCACTATCTCTCAATCTGATTATGAACAAATTGCTGCAAATCCAAATTTTACGGTAATAGGACATATTACGCATGAACAAGATGGCTGTTATCTTATCGATCAACAGGGCGCTGCGATTGAATTAAAAGCACAAGGTTGGAATCATTTCAAAGAGGATTAAGCCGCTGGAAACAAGGCTAATTGGGAGATTTCTCTTACCAAATGAATATAACTTTTGTCCGTGTATTTTGACTTTGCCCAAAGATGCCAGTGAAAATATTCTGTAGATTGTTGACCTAAAGTTTGATCTAATTTACGGACCAATTTTTCAGCCAACTCACCCCATTTTTCCTTTTGGTCAAAATAATTACTGGTTTGACTAATTCGCAAACAAGAACTAACGATGTCTTTTTCAAATTCACCATATCTACTTTTAGTTTTTAAAAAACGTTGAGTCACTTTTGCCAAGTGCGGGATTAAATCGGTTCTTCCGTTTTCTAATTGAATGAAAATTTCTAGAAGATGAGCGTAGCCTACGATATCTTCTTTTTTATCTAAATTGGGTTCATTAAGTAATTTCCGAATACTTTTTAATGCCAAACTCGGATTACCCATTGCAAGATGTATGGTTGAAATTTTAAAATTGATAAAGGCCTTTCGCAGAATAGACAAGCCACTTTCATATTTTATAATTTCTTGTTCGAGATCAGGAACCTTAGCGAAAAGTAGTTCATACTCACCACGTTTTGTGTGATAGGTCAGTTCGATACTTGCTAGAGTAGCAAATAATTTAGCTCGTAAATCTTGAAAAGCATTTTCTTCAATATTACTGTGAACCTTACGAAGTTCTTCCAAATAACTGGTTGCTAATTGATAATGACCCAATTTATCAGCGGTATAAATTAAATTGGTGAGTATGGAGAAAAATCTGTTCGGATGGTCGTTGATTTGAACAGGGTCGGACACAAAAAGCTGATGATTCAGTTTAAGAAATTGAAACGACTCTTCGAGTTTGTTAATAGCGAAAAAATACACACTTTGTATGTGTAGTTTTAAATACTGCCCTTCAAAGGTTAACACTTCAGGCTCCAAAACATGTTCGAATTCAGTATAAATTTCTAGATAAAACTCTTTGTCGTGCGCAGTTCTGGCATTGCCCTGTCTAGAAAGTCGTTGAAAAATCTTGCTTTTAATTTCCCATAAACGATCTTCATATTGACTTTGATGGTGAAAAAGCGCATCATCTTTAGCGATTTGGCTTAAATCATCCGCCGTTAACTCGAAATAATTATCGATT
The DNA here is from genome assembly GCA_018825925.1 of Bacteroidota bacterium. Classification (GTDB taxonomy): domain Bacteria; phylum Bacteroidota; class Bacteroidia; order Flavobacteriales_D; family Crocinitomicaceae; genus UBA2040. The sequence goes on from JAHKAT010000382.1 coordinate 2,674, forward strand.
TCGTGTAGCTTTTTGGAATGCTTCCGGATTTCAATTAATAGATTGGTTAATTGATGTTTATAGGCGATTTTTTCAGCAGATTTTAAAACTTTTTTTGCTTGTTGGTATAGGGCTTTCTCGAATAAAATACTCGAACTGTGCAAAAGTGTGTAAACGGAAGCCTCTATGTGATGATTGGAATGAAATTGGGTTAATGCGTTTAAGAGATGATCGTAGAGACGTTTTTTTGTAATCGAAAATTTATTTAAAAACGCTTCACCTTTGAAGTGTTCAAATAGCAGATTTTCATTGTAATCCTCATTTTTGGAGATGTAGTCAAACAGTACTACATAGTTGTTTTCTTCTCCAATTGTATGACGAGAAGCCATCAATTTAAAGTATCTTTTTTCAGATTTCGACATTGACTTAATTAGGTCAAACAGCGGTTCTTTATTTTTTTTAGACATGTTCCTTTTTAATCGATTTTCTATACCTACGTTTAAGGTAGCATTTAGATTTCATTCGAAAAGAATCATTACTTGAACTGTATATATAATTGAGTGATTGGGCCAAAAAAGAGTGCAAAAAAAAAGCTCCATTAAGGAGCTTCGAGTATCTGTTTAATTTTAATCTTTTGTTTTCTTTTTACGATTTTGGTCTTCATCGCTATTCGGATCAGTAATGCCGCCACCTCCAGGGGTAGTTGTTCCTCCGCCTTGGTTTGGGTTAGGAGTAACAATTATAATAGATTGTCGTGAATTGTCATTTGGTTCGGCAATCATGGCTTCATGGGTGCTTTCAGCATTTGTTTTTGGGCAAATTATTTCTTTAGTACAAGATGATATTGTAACCAAAAACCCAATCAATAAAGTAGTTTTAAATAAATGCATTTTAAACTGTATTAACGCTTTAACTCAAAGATACATCAATTAGTTTACATTTTCAATAATATTCAAGGGCATTTTTAGTAAAACGTAGGTTCCATTGATTGTATGGTTTTCATCAAATCGATCCATAGGCCCAACGATTTCAAATGTTTGGTCCAATAGTTTTTTTATTAATTCAATTCTTTTGGCGGTAATTTCCATGCCTTGTGATCGATGGTCTCCATAAATAGATTCTTTTCTACCTATCGAATTACTGATTCCTATTCCATTGTCTTCAATGGTTATTTCCAATTGGTCGTTCAATTTACGGATATTGATTTTTATTTCTCCATTGACTTTTTCATTAGGTAAAATCCCGTGAATGATGCTATTTTCCACAAAAGGTTGCAACAACATGGCGGGAATAAAGATTTCATCAATGTCCATTTCATCGATATTCAAAATATATTCAAACCGATCTTTAAAACGCATCGACTCAAGTGATAGGTATAATTTAAGTCGGTCAAGTTCCTTTGAGAGGGGTATTAAATTGCCTTCATTGTTTGCAGTGTCTAGATTCTTTCTAATCAATTGGGCAAAATTGGTTAGAAATTTATTGGCGGATATTTTATCTTGTGTATTGATGAAATATTGAATAGAATTTAATGAATTAAAAATAAAGTGACGATTCATACTTGCATTCAAGCTTTGTTGTTCCAAGGCCAATAATTTGGATTTAAATCCTAATTTTTCACGGTCATTGATTTCACGTTCGCGTTTTATTCTGAATTGAAAATAGGAGTAGATAATCCAGGTTAGTCCTAAAGCTGAGGCAAGGATAAACCACCAAGTTCGATAAAATGGAGGAAGTATGGTAAACTCAAGTATAATTTCAGAGGATACCGCACTGTTTGTAGCAACGGCTCTAGTATGCAGCTTGTACTCTCCTGAGTTTAAACTGGTAAAAACCACTGAGGAGTTATCGGTTGCTGGCGACCATTTTTCGTCGGCACCTTCAAGCCAATATTGAAACCTCAAGTTTTCAGGTTGTGAAAGAGAAATTCCTTCAAAATTGAATGAGATGTTGTTTTTGTTTGCTGCAAATTCAACAGTGCCATCGGTTCTATTTTGAAAGGAGTAGGGTTGATAATTGAGTAAAACTTCCTTTAAAATGATTCGAGGAGCAAATGTTTTTTTATGGTTGAATGAATTTTTCATTTTCACTAATCCAGAGGCAGTGCCAAACCAATAGTTTCCAGAATTGTCAAGATATCCTGAATTTAAGTTGGTTTCCAGATTAATCACACCGTCTTGTATGCCAAAATGGGAGTATTGTACTGTTTTGTTTGCCAATTCCCTGATATACAAACCATTATTGGTTCCAATAAAAAGCTTTTTTCTTCCGTAGTCCAAAAAATTTATAAACCGGCCGGAGGGTAAAGTGGCAAATGTTTCTTGATTTAACTTTTTACCATCATAATTGAAAAGACCTTCTTCCGTACCAATCCATAGGGTTGCGGCATCGGTGGCTAAGCAGTACGTTGTTCGATCAAAATCACAAACGCGTGTAACTCTATTATTTTTTAAAACAAACAACCCTTTGTCGGCCGCTATATATAGTTGTTTTTTAAAGTAAATCATTTGTCGGATCGTTCCAATATCGCTTTCGTCGTTGGAGTGAATAGTTGTTAGTTTCCCGAGGTGAAATAGTTGAATGCCACCCGATCCAGCCACCAGCATTTTTGAGTTGCTTATTTTCAGTAGACTAGTTATCTTATTCGACAATAAACCGTTTTCTTCTTTCCAAGTTACTATTTTTCCGGTGTGGAGCAGTTCTACCAATCCTGTTTCAG
>JAHKAT010000383.1 GCA_018825925.1 Bacteroidota bacterium
CAATGGTTATGAGAGTTGGATTGAATATAAACGAACTGGTTTTCCAGCCTTACTTCCTGTAGCGGCTAGTTTAAACGGTGGAATATACCCTACTCGCCTCCCATATCCTGCAGATGAAAGTTCTCTGAATAGTGCAAATTACAATGCTGCATCTTCCACCACGAATGGCAATAGTTTTAATGCCAAGGTTTGGTGGGATAAATTTTAAAAATAATTTCTGATATTCGCACAAGCCTTTCGAGGCTTGTGTTTTTCTAATTTATGACAGTCACAGTTTTACAATGGATTATCGTTTTGGCCTCAAGTGTTCTCATGTATTTGATTTCACCATGGGCGAAAAATACCGACGATTTTTATAAAGCCACCAAGGCGAATGGTCAACAACCTAGTTTTGTTATACTAACCAGCAGTTTGGTCATTTCATGGATATTCGCAAAGTCAATAGCCGTTGCAGCAAACTTAGGTTTTTCGTATGGTTTGGTTGGAGGCTTGGCCTATGCCTGCTATTATTTGTCATTTTTTGTTGCAGGCTGGGTAATCTATAAAATGCGTGAAAAAGGCAATTGGACTTCAATTCACCAATTTATTAGATCAAAATACGGAGCTACCGCAATGAAGCTATTCTCGATATTGATTGCATTTCGTCTGTTTAATGAGGTTTGGTCTAACACCATGGTGGTGGGAAGCTTTTTTGGTGAATTAGGATCAAAAACGTACTACATTTCAATAGTGGTTTTTACTGGTTTAACCCTGGCTTATGTCATCAAAGGAGGTTTGCGTTCGTCTCTTTTAACAGACTTAATACAAATGCTCTTGTTTGGAACCTTAATGGTTATGATACTTGGTTTCCTCTATCCAGATTTAAAAGGTCAAGTGCATGGGAAAGAATTTTATGGAGAATTCACTTTTGCAAACGGGGTCAACCTGCTTTTAGTAGCACTAATTCAAATTTTCTCCTATCCATTTCACGATCCGGTAATGACCGATAGAGGGTTTATTTCAGATAGTAAAACAACTTTTAAAAGCTTTACTTGGGCTAGCATAATTGGTTTCGTATGTATTCTTTTATTCAGTTTAGTGGGAGTATACACCCGAGTAAACAATTTAGAAGGCGACCCTGTTATGACTGTTGGAAAAACTTTCGGAGTTCCTATGATGCTGATTATGAATTTAATAATGATTACTTCTGCAACCTCCACTTTAGACTCAACTTTTTCAAGTTTTTCAAAACTTTGGGTCATCGACATTTCTTCTTCCAAGAAAATAACACTCTCCAGAGGAAGAATGGCCATGCTATTCATAACTGTATTTGGAACACTTCCTATATTTTTTGGTGCTGATATTATCTCGGCAACAACTATCTCTGGCACTATGGTTATCGGTCTAGCCCCTGTTTTTACACTTTGGTTTATGAACGCATCAGCTGTTTCCTATTTTCTTTCTATATTTTGTGGAGTATTTTTTGGAATTGGTTTAACCATCAATCTATTTCCAAGCGAATGGTTTTGGACAGAAGGAAAATACAATGACTTATTATGGGCAAATACTGTAGGAACAATCTTATCTTTCCTATTATTTATCGGCAGTGCCAAAATCATTAAATGGAGAAAAAAATCAGTCGTATTGACATAAATAGTTCAAAACTTTTAATTTTTGGAGGCGTTTATAGTAACCTCCAAGCCCTTGAAGCCGTGCAAGAATTTGCGCGAACAAATCATTTTTCGAAAGAAGAAATCATTTGTACTGGCGATATTGTTGCCTATTGTGCACAACCTGAAGAATGTGTTAAATCTATTGTTGATTGGGGAATTCACAGTATTTCAGGAAATGTTGAAATTCAATTATGCACTGGCTCTGACGATTGTGGTTGCAATTTCAACGACGGTTCAAGATGTGACCTTTTCTCAAGACAATGGTTTCCATTTGCAAAAGAAAACCTGTCTGAACAATCGATCCAATGGATGAGCCAACTTCCAGAGTTTTTGTCTTTTGACTTTAGTGGCAAACGTTTCGCAGTAATTCACGGCACCGTTAATGAAACAGCTGGATATATTTTTGAGTCTACACCATGGAAAGAGAAACAAGCCATTCTCGACCAACTGAATGCTGAAGTCGTGCTTGCTGGGCATTGCGGTCTACCTTTTGTATCGCAAAATGAAGGTCTAGCTTGGTTAAACGCAGGTGTAATCGGCATGCCGGCCAACGATGGAACAGACCGCGTTTGGTGTATGACGCTGGAAGAGTCTTTAGAAAGTATCAAAGTTCAATTCCATACGCTGGAGTACGACACCCATGAGGCAAGCGCAAGAATGCGTGAAAACAAACTGCCTGCTGAATACGCTAAGACCTTGTTAACCGGAACTTGGGACTCCAATGAAATTCTACCAAAACAAGAAGCTGAAGCTCAAGGAAAACGGATCGACTTGGAGAAGACTGCTTTTACAATTCCAAAAACTTTTAAAGAAGCAGCGGCTAATTGATTGCCAGAAAGCCCATTTCATTTTATATCTTTGATTTCATAATTCAAAAAGCATGAAATTTAATCATACCATTGAAGAACGTTTTCTTCGATACGTACAAATTGATACTACCGCCGAGCCTGGCTCAACAACTTTTCCTTCTTCGTTAAAACAAAAAGATCTTGGGAAATTATTAGTTGAAGAATTACTAAATCTAGGGCTATCAGATGCTGAAATGGATGAATATGGTTACGTATTCGCCACTTTACCATCCAATATCGACCATAAAGTACCAACGATTTGCTTTTGTTCACACATGGATACCGCTCCCGATTGTTCTGGCACTAACGTAAAACCAATAGTTCACCGCAACTATCAAGGTCAAGACATAGTGCTTCCAGACGACACGACGGAGGTCCTTAAAATGAGCAATCACCCTTATTTGCGTAAGAAAATTGGCGATGATATCATCACAGCGAGTGGTCACACTCTATTAGGCGCCGACGACAAAGCAGGTGTAGCCATAATTATGGATTTTGTAGCTCAATTGGTCAATAGAAAAGATATCCCACATGGCGATATTCGTGTTTTATTTACACCCGATGAGGAAATTGGTCGCGGTGTAGACTTTTTGGACATGAAAAAGCTTAAAGCTGATTATGGTTACACTTTAGATGGTGGACCACTAGGAAGCATTGAAAATGAATCATTTTCAGCAGATTCAGTAACCGTTGAAGTGGATGGAATCTCCTCACACCCAGGATATGCAAAAGGAAAAATGGTGAATGCGTCAAAAGTTATCTGTGATTTCATAGCCGCTTTACCAAAAAATGAATGGTCGCCCGAAACCACCGAAAAGAGAGAAGGATTTGTGCATCCTGTGTCTGTTACCGGAGAATTAGAAAGAGCCAAAGCGCAATTTATTGTTCGAGATCACGATACACAAAAAATGTATCAGCACGAGGAAAGATTGAAAGGTATTTGGGAAGAAACGTTGAAGAACTATCCTGAATTAAAATCCAGCTTCACCGTAAAAGAACAATACCGCAACATGCGAGAAGTTTTGGATACCGTTCCTTTCGTGACTGACTATGCAATTCAAGCAATGAATAAAGTAGGCTTGCCTGTTAAGCTTGATTTAATCCGCGGAGGTACGGATGGATCACGTCTTTCATTTATGGGTTTACCTTGTCCAAATATATTTACCGGTGAAATGGCCATTCACTCTCGATTGGAATATGTATCCATTCAGGACATGGAAAAAGCTGTTTTAACGATGATAGAGCTTGTCCAAATTTGGTCAAAACACAAGTAAACAGATAGATTATATAGAAATGTCTTACAAACAGATAATCAGCGATATAGAGTCTAAAAAATTTAGCAATATTTATTTGTTACATGGCGAAGAATCGTATTATATCGACCGGATTTCAGATGCTATAATTAAACATGCCTTGGAAGATCATGAACGTGATTTTAACCAAAGTATATTGTACGGCAAAGAAATTACTGTTGGAAACATTATTGATGAAGCACAGCAGTTTCCAATGATGGCGGAACGTCGATTGGTCGTTGTAAGAGAAGCACAAAATTTAAAAAAATCAATATCCGAGTTAGCAAAATACGCTGAACACCCCACTAGCACGACCATTTTAGTGATCTGTTACAAATACGACAATATCGACGGACGATCTAGTTTGGTGTCAAAATGTAGTAAAACACAGACCGTTTTTAAATCTGAAAAAATCAGAGACTACCAATTGGTTGATTATGTCACTAGCCTCGTTCAAGAAAACGGTTATCAGATTACCAATAAGGCAGCCATGTTATTCGCTGAAAGTGTTGGAACTGATTTAAGTAGAATTTTCACTGAATTGACCAAACTGTCTGTTTTAATCGAAAAAGGACAGCAGATCAACGAGGTACATATTGAAGAAAATATTGGTATTTCAAAGGACTACAACATTTTTGAATTAACCAAGGCAGTGGGACTTAGAGATGTGCCGAAGGCAATCCGTATTGTTGACTATTTCGAAAAGAATCCTAAAAATGCAAGTTTGGTAATGATTACTGGCAACTTATTTGGACTTTTCAGCAAATTGATGCGTATGCATTTTTGGAAAGACAGCGATCAAGCCTTGATGAAATCCATAAGAATTTCTCATCCTTTCATCCTGAAGGAACACAGGAATTATCAAAAGATTTATCCACCTAAAAAAATAAGTGCAAACATTGGCTATTTGCATGAATACGATTTAAAAAGCAAAGGAGTAAATAATAAAGACTTTACCGAAATGCAATTAGCTAGAGAATTAATATTTAAACTAATGCATTAATGCATACAGCCTATCATCCACATTTAAAGCAAGATATAAAAAATGATTTTCTTATCGAAGAGGAATCGTTTCATCTCACAAAGGTCTTAAGAGCAAATCCTGGAATGGAGATATGTTTAGCCAATGGGAAAGGATTAAAAGCAAAAGCTGTGATTCTGAATGCCCATCACAAGCGAACAGAAGTTGAAATCCACACCCTTTATCCCATAGCAGAGCTGCCAAACAGGAGAATACATTTAGCAATTGCACCGACAAAAAACAACGATAGACTGGAATGGCTCCTTGAAAAAGCGATTGAAATTGGGATTGATGAGTTTACGCTTCTCAAATGCGCAAATAACGAGCGAACCAGAATCAACCCTGAACGCTTGCATAAAATCGCTCTAAGCGCCTTTAAACAGTCAAAAAGAAGCTTTCTGCCAATTATCAATGACTTGATTTCATTTGAAACATTTATTCGAGCCAATCCAAAAGGTCATATTGCACATTGTTACTCTATTGAATCTGTTGGCACAAAAAAAACCAAAATTGGCCATAATTGGCTGGAAGGCCCTTTACTTATTGGCCCTGAGGGCGATTTTACAATTGATGAAGTCAACCTTGCTATTCAACAGAATTACAACACTTTAGACCTTGGAGAAAATAGGCTCAGAACAGAAACCGCAGGATTAATGGTCGTTGTAGCACAAGCTCTCGCAAGAGATTAAAAGCAACGTCGGAACTTATTTTATTCATTATCAATTGCTTCCTCTTGTTCCTCTATCGGCTCAAGAGTTACTTTTAGCCAAACAAACCCTATTATTCCTGCAATAAGCGATGCGACAAGAATTGCAATTTTTGAGTTGTTAATTACTTCCGCATCCTCATACGCCAGAAGGGTGATAAAGATGGACATCGTAAAACCTATTCCTCCCAAGAATCCAGCTCCAATAATATTTTTCCATTTTAAATCGTTAGGTAGAGCACATAAACCAACCAAGACACTGATGAAACAGAACAGGAAAATCCCGAAAGGTTTACCCAATACCAAGCCCGCAATAATTCCTAAGCTATTCGATTCAGCTAAGCCACTCTGCCAATCATCTCCGATTGCTATACACGTGTTAGCAACAGCAAACAAAGGGAGTATAAAAAACGCAACGGGTTTGTGTAAAAAGCTTTGTAATATATAGGAAGGAGACTTCTCATCTCCATCATCAAACGAGATGGCAAAAGCCAATAAAACACCTGTAATAGTAGGATGAACACCTGACTGCAGCATAAAATACCACATTGCAATACCCGCAAGAATATAAAGTGCTATACTTTTTATTTTCAAGCGGTTTAGCACGAGAAGGGCACCAAAAATAATAAGCGCA
>JAHKAT010000384.1 GCA_018825925.1 Bacteroidota bacterium
GCAAGAAAGTCCTCCCAACCATGCACTACTAGTATTCCACCATTTGCTACGCTTGCTAATACATCCTGAGCGTAATCAATATTTGTTTTTGGATAAATCGAAAGCCGAAAAATTCGAACTAAGAGTTCTCGTTCATTTTCAAATTTTCCTACAATTTCATTAAATGCTACGAGTTGTTTCAATACATCAGCATCATTAGGTAGCGATTTTTCGGCAAGACGCAATGCTTCATACCTTTCTGTATTGTGCTGACCAGCTAAATAATAGCTCAAAAGTGACCGAGGGTTTTTTTCCTCCAATTGGGTCATTCTTCCGAGATAAATCTGTAATTCTTGTTGTTCGTTTGCTGAAAATGTTCTTCTATTCGGATTTCGCGAAAATTGATTCCATTTTTGATTAAAATAAGCATAGGCTTGATTATAATTCAATTGTTGACTATTTGCTGCGTTAAATTCAGTGGCTATTTTTTTTTTCTCCACAAAATCTACATCCTCGCTACTTCTTTCGAGAGCTTTGCTTGGCTTTGGCTCAGCGCTGTTTTTATTTTCAGGAACAGGCACAATAATTTGTGTCCACATTGTAATAGTTGAAAAAGAAAATAAAAATAAAAGTATTGTTTTCATTAAATGTTGTTTCTTAGATGTACAATTTACATATAAAAAGGTTCAAACAGAATGACAAAAACTGAATTTGCGAAAATGTCACTTCATGATCGACTGGAACTTTTAAAAAAAATAGGTCACCATTCGGGCATGCGTATGCTCCCAAATCAAAAAGTTCATTTATACGCTATTGGTGATTTTTTTGTAGAAGTATATGTTATTCCTGGTACCGAGCAAATTCAGTGGGCGGAGGTCCAATCAAACCGTCAAATTTTATCTGAATACGTAAAAGATATAGATTTAGGCAGTATTAGTTAATAGCCTATGATCATTTTGGGTCTAACCCCTAAAACCTGCAACTCATCAATAATTTTCTGCCCATTTTCAGTCGGAATGTCTTTAATATCAATTTGTAATGCATTGGGTTTTTTAAAGTATTCCTTTCTATAGTTTAGCCTGATTAAGTAATTTGCAATATCCCCATTTATTTTCTCGCCTTCTAAATCAAAAGTGATGATTCGGTTGTTTTTGGACTCAAGTCTTTCAGCTATTTCATCTACATAGAAATAAACAGTGTCAATTTCTTTTTTCAATAAATACACTTGAGGAATTTGATCTAAAGACTTATAAACTGGGGATTTTATTTTCTTATCATTTGCATCAAAATAAAAAGGAGCGTGAGAATTAAATCTATTCAAGGCATCGCGAGGAAAATCTTCGTAGTTATTTTTAGAGATTAATTGAACTCTATTTGGCTGTTTTGTGCTAGAAACTACGGGTTGATTTGGGTCAATTAATTTATTGGTTTTCGAATAGAAATTGTAATCCTTTACTTTTTCTTCTCTTTTTACGTACTCATCTTCCAAAGTAACCTTTTCGATGATCTCGTCCGTATTTCCTTTAACTTCAGTTTCAGACTTTTTTGTGAACACTTCATTTCCTTGAGCCTCAATCATTTTTTTGGCTTCGGCAAGTGTTATTCTCTGTGAATCAAAATAGGCCGTGATAAAAGCATCCTTTATTCCAGAATTAATTATTTCAATCTTTTTTTCTTGGGCTAATGAAATGGACGAATAAATTCCAGTCGCATAGCGAATTTGACCATTTTCAAGTCTTTCAGTCAAAACATCATCAGAAATTCCAGGTAATAAAGAGGCATCTGCCGGTCGGTTAAAAACACCTACTTGAATGGTAAAAAACAATCCTTTTATTGATTCTATGGTGGAGGCCAAAACAGCATTTTTCGATTGGTTATACACCGGATTATTTATGTCCGAATTTTTATTTTCAGACAAATCGGAATTTCTAATGGTCGTTGACTTCGAACCATTTTCCGACTCAACGGTCGCTGGTGATACTTTGTTTTTAATGATTTGATCTTCTTCAAACTCAGGTTCGCAACCTCCTGTTTTTTCTAATCTACGAGCCTCTTGAATGGTTATTCTTTCACCATTGCAAAAAGCGACCACAAATGCGTCACTCGCAGATCTAGATCTCACCTTACCTTCAGCATCTTTTGCTTGATTGTAATTTTTGAAAAAACCAGTTCTGTATAAGTACAAACCATTGGATGCCTTGGTTCCATCTACAGGCTTGTATTCTTTAAAAAGTGAACCTTCCAAAGGTCGATCGTACGCTCCAAGTTGAACTCTAAATATTAGTCCAGAAGGATATTTAACCTCCAGAGGAATTGAATTTTCAGTCACATTCTTAGAACTAATCTCAAACGATTGAGTTGGTACAGGCACGAAGTCTGATTTTTTTATGAGGGGAACCAATGGATCAATTCCGCGAAGGATCATGTTCTGCATTTTTAGAGCTATTCCATCATTTGTATCCAATAATGCTTTAAACTTAGCTGACTTTACTTCATGCTCTTGAATAAGAAACGCAAGCTCTTTTTCAGACTTCAACAATGTTTGAACATACTCATTCAATTTCTTTTCATTTTCAGCACTCTCTTTGTCCTGAAGCAACAGGCGCACTGCTGTCTTTTTTTCTTGAATGGCTCTTTTTCTTTCGCCGATTTGAGTTTCTAGTTCCATTAAATCAAAACCAAGTCTTGATAGGTTTTTATATTGAGTACTTCCTGAAATCCCTCTTTCTTCTTGGAAAGTTAAGGGGGTGGTTTGAGCGGTTTGTTCAATCGCGGATACTAGGTTTTTTGGTTGATTTGATAATTGACTTTCATAGGATGCCAATTCCGTTTCCACATTTTTTAATTGTCCCAACAAAAGTTCTTGTTGTTGAAACAACACTGCTTTATCCTTACGGCGATTCACCAACTGCAGGGATAATTTATTGTTATTTATTTCAGCTCTTATTCGGTTTTTTTCTATTTCTAAATTTCTTATTAAAAACTCAATTTCATCAAAAGAATTAAGAGTAGATATTGCACCATTTGAAACATCCTGAATTTTGTTTTCAACATAAGTCTTCTCTAATAAAATCTCCAGATTTTTTCGTTGAACATTGGCTTGTTGTAGATAAAAATTCTTAGTTCTAACGTTTTTAGTTTTATCCGCTTTTAGTTCCCATTCTCTGGCTGACTTTGATACATCTCTGTAGGTGGAAGATGCCAATGCCGTATTTTTTTGAACTTGGTAGGTATTCGTTTTTAAACTTTCTATTCTTTTTAATGATTCTCTGCTAGCAGACTTCATTTCTGTGAGCTGTTTATTCAATAAATAATTCTCTCGAGCTATTCTTGCGCTTTGAACTCTATTATAAATTTTCACATTTGAACGAGACGGTCGTCCAATATTTTGCATTTGAATTTTTAACTCATTTTCTCGATCCAATAATTTCTGTAAGAGTGCATCATTATATTTTGCGGCAATAAAAGATTGTTTAGGTAAGTTATTCATTGAAGTTTTCAAAGCTTCTTTAGACACCAAATTTGTTTCGATTTGTTTGATTCTTTTATCAATTCTGGTCATCTCATCTTTTACCAATTGCGCTGAATAAGTAAAGTCCTTCGATTTATCCAACTCATACACTCTTTTAATTAAATCTAGATCCAATTTATAATTTACTAAGTCGGACCGCAACTTAACTAAGGTGTCATAATTATCCGGCGAATCAGTCATTATACGCCTATTTTCTTTCAAAACATCCACTCTCAACTCATCGATAGAATTGATCTCTTTTAATTGTGCAATATAGATTTTGGCCGTTTGGGATATTTCATTGTTTTTAGCAACTTCTTTTGCGTAAACATCTGATGTTCTGTCGAAAGTCCTCATTTGACCCTCTCTAACGAGTATATCCGAACGCAACTGATCAATTAATAAACTGATTTCATCTATTTTTCGTTGAATTCGAGCCGGCTCTACATTTTTTTGAGCAAGGTCAATCACCCGTGACTTTTCGCTATTCAAATCTACAATCAATGCTTTATCCAGTTCATTCAACCTAATCAGCTGATCATTATTAGGTTTTTGAATTGAAAGATTTAAGCTATTCGATAAGTATTTGGGTGAAACTCTAAAAATCAATCGATCTCTTGTTTCTGGCAGAAGTATCAAGCTGATCTCAAAATTATTCAAGTCATTTTCGCTTTCCCGTATCAATGTCCTTAGAACTTCCTGTTCCTCTGGTTTAACATTTCCAATATTATCCATTTTCTTCAATCCGGATAAAAGTCTTAATTCCAAATCTTTGGAATCATTAAAAAAGTCAAATTCGCTTAAGTCTTTATTTTCGAGGATTTTTGTTTTCTCTAAAAAATAAGGCGAATAGGCCATGGCCTTCAACTTGGTTCTCAAATCAATGGTATTGTTTTTAATATTGGAAATTTGGTTATTCGTTGCCTCTAGGAGTTTGGAACGTTCATATTGAGATTTTTCATTAATAACTACCAATTTTGAATTTTGATCTAGCCATTTCTGCTTTTCAACTTCATTTTCAAGTTCCTTTGTTGTTTGGTTTTTTGCAATAATTTCATTTGATTTTAACTCGCGCTGGCTGGCCAATTCCGCAATTTGTTCAGCAGCCAATCTTTTTTGTTCCGCTAATTTTTCGCGTTCGTATTGAACTTTCTTTATTTGCTGGTCATATAAATCATCCAATAATTTTAATTTACTCTCTAAGAAAATAGCATCGTCATCACCCACAATGAGGCCTTTATTTTTAGCTAGTTCTGATTTAATTTGTAAAAGAAGTTCGTTTGAGGCTAAGAGAGAACTTTCATTTTGCTCAATCGTATTTCCATTTCTAAAACCTCCATTCTGAAAGTTGTTTGCGGCATTTTCTCCACCTATACGTTTTACTATTTGAATTTCAGACTCTAAGGTTCTTAAAATCTCTTTTTCAACATTATTTAGTGTTTCTACTTTTCTTTCTTTTACGATTAAAGGAGCGTTAACTATCAGGTTATTAACACTAGCAATATTTTGCTCGAGTAATTGAACTTGTGCTTTTTTCCCTTCAATAAGTCGATTTAGCTCAACAATTTTATTTGAAACAAATGCATTAGACTCATTTTTAGACTGAATGTTTTCAAAATATGCTTTTCGGTTTTGAATTTCATAGATCGCATCTTTGTCCACGTTAATCAAAGCTTGAACTTTTTCTTGAGGATTCAATGATGGATCCTTTTTGATGTATGAAATATTTTTAAAATAACCTGGAATTGCTTTCTCCAGATTAGCAGAGTCTGATTCCCTTTTGGCTAAATCTGTAACTTGTAAATCATTGATTTTTTGTTTTAACAAGTTTTCAAAAACTTTAATCTTTTCATAAGTCGAGTTATCAATAAGATTATCTTTTTGATACTCTTGAGCTTTCTGCAACAAGTCTTGATCTAAACCTATCAAGGTATTAATTCTTTGAGGTTCAGTTTTAGCAGCTTCAGTCAAAATTCTCGAGTCATTTGCATAATCTGGGTTTAAGGCACGAGCAAAGTCTATTGCAAAATCACTTTCATATATTTTCCCATCCCATTCCTTTACTTTTTCATCGATTGATTGAACTGGTGTGAAAAATGAATCACCTTGCTTTATTTCTGTACTTGCTAATTGTTGGCCAATATCTCTTTTCTCAATTTCTTTTTCAAAAAACACCTCTGCAATTGTAGCGACTCCGACCCTTCTCTTATAAATACGCTCTTCTATTTTAAGTTGAGAGGTATCAGGTAACAAAAAAGATGTTGGCGAGCCATTATTGAAAGAAACAAGTACTTCCTCCAACACTTCTTTATCATTTGATATCGTATTGATACGGTTATCTAAAGATTTCAATTCAGATCGTCCGATAGCCAGTTCCTGGCGTTTGTCCAACAAATCTGCTTGTATCTCAATTAACTTTCCTCTTTTGGCTTTTTTCTCTTTTTCCTCGAGAATGAAAATTTCATTCGATAATTTATTAACTGCAATTTCAAGACGAGCTTTTGAATCTTGCAATAATTCGATTTTAGAACCAAACTCAATTAATTTTTGTTCGTTTTTTTCATTAAAGTCACTAAAATCTGAATCCAAAACTTTTTTAAATTCATCAGCATTGGCAGCTATCAACTGCAAAGCTTCGCTTCTTCTACCTTCTTTTAAAAAATTATCGAGCTGCCCGTTAAGATATTGCCATTTTTCAGCGTTTTCAGCGTTGATAGAGGAAAGGCTATTGATACTGGTGAAGTCGTCGATTTCTCGAATCATTTTTTCGATTTTTCTAGACTTTGCGTTCTTCTGACGTATTAATAGTTCAGCTTCGTTTAATATATTATTTTTTTCGCTATCGCTTTCTAATTCTTCATAGTTGTTTGCTAAATCCTCAATTTGAGCCTCCATTTTCTCGACCTCAGATACTTCTGAATTAATGTTGACAAGTTTTTCAGATTCATGGTTTTTGGTCCGTTGTTGATTGGTGCGCATTTTTTGCATTCTGGCATCAAGGTCGTCTCCTAAATCTGAAATTGATTTTTTCTTGCTTCCCACCTTTTTAAGAACCTGCTCTTCATCAAGTGAATAACGATTCAAGTCATAGGTCTCACTATTTGGATCTAACGACGCTTTTTTACGGAATATATCAGCAATAATTTCTTCTTTTTCCTCAATTGGAACCTCTTCCTCAAATTTATTATCGATTATTAGTACTTCTTTACCATTCACAGCAGTGTGTAAAATATATTGCCGTAATGGAGTGAGTTCATTTTTATCAGGTATAGTAACGGTTTGAGCATAGGATTGATCAGAACCTACAATCCGCATCGTATATTCAAACTGTCCACCATTAGGAAAACTAAAAACAATGTTACCCGCTTGATCTGATTGAAAGTTACCGATTATACGATTGGATGCTTTTTCTTTAATTTCAACCAATACAATTGCATTTTTATTCAGCTTTGATTCAAATTTACCAGCAATTATACTTAGCTGAACTGGTACTTTCTTAATACCAATTTTATAGACATACAGTTTTCCTATTTCACTTTGTCGGGCAGAAGCAAAATAACCAAATTCATCTTGAGCGTCCACTAACAAAAGGAAATCGTCATCCGGAGAAGAAATTGCAAAATCTAGGTTTTCTACTTTTCCATATACACCTGATACTTCATCATAGGTGCATCTAAAAACGTCATAACCCCCCATTGAATTATGACCTTTTGAACTGAAATATATGTACTTACCGTCAGGGCTTTGATACACATAATCCTCATCATAAGGAGTGTTTACGTCACCTTGAATGAGTATTGGCAAACTCCAATTTCCATCAGTTCCTTTAACTCTTTTATAAATATCCTTTTCCCCTTTATCTTCATCGCCGTAGCTAGAATAAAAGATTTCTTTGGCTCCTTGGGCAAAATAAATAATTGGAACATGATTTTTTTTAATGTCAATTTTCGATTGAAACTCCTCTGTAACTAATAAGGTCCCCCCAATTTCGGATAAATCATACAACCTAAAAAACTTGGACGCTTCTATTTCCTTTTTCTCATAAACTATTAATTCCGAATATTTCGCTAAGAGAAGTTTTCCATTTTCACACATTGTTTTTAATCGCTCAACAGACAATTTTTCAGCTTGTTTTTTACCTGCTTTTAATTCAAATTCATTGTAGTAATTGAGTGCATCATTGAACAAGTAATTATAATGAAATGCCCGCGCAAGATAAAAAAGTGCTAGCGGATCTTCCTCTCCTGTGTTTACCGCATATTTTAAATAGCGCATTGCCTCTAATTTCCTGTCAGAATTAAAGAGTAAACAGGCACCATAACGATAATTAATAAATGTATTTTTTGGTTTTAGTGAAAGCAATCTAAGGTAATACGGAGCAGCCTCTACATACTTTTCAGATGCAAAGAGTTCATTTGCCGTGATAAAGACATCTCTTTCAGTTTGCGCTGAAAGTGGATTCGTTAGCAGGACAAACAACATGAAGAGCAATCTCAGTTTTATCCGTGTCATATAAAAATACTACAGTTGGTTAGGCTGTTTAAAGTTAATTGTTCTTTTTAGTCTTCTTAAACATAGGCATTTTTGATTCTGTACCATTAATTAATCGAACAATATTTTTTCTATGTGCCAAAATAACCGCCAAGCTCAATACACTCGCAAAAATCAAAAGGTTGATAGAACCTACGTGAAAACTAAATATCAAAAGCAATGGAAAACTTATAGCTGCCACTATTGCTCCCAATGAAACATAGGAAAAAAGAAGATAAAACAACAAAAACAAGCTCAACGCTATCAGGGCTGCTGGTGGGTGAAGTCCTATGATCACACCTAACGATGTGGCAACACCTTTTCCTCCATCAAAATTGGCGAAAATTGGAAAAACATGGCCTAATACACATGCCATACAAGTCAATAGCTGTATGTTAACTAATATATCCGACCCCAATCGATCGGGAACAAAAACAATAGGTATGATTGTCGCGATTAAGCCCTTAAACACATCTATGGTAAGCACGACAACGCCAGGCTTTTTACCCAAAACTCTAAAGGTATTTGTAGCCCCCGCATTTTTACTACCATGCTCACGCACATCAACACCATACCTTTTTCTTCCAACCCAAACTGCGGTTGGAATAGAACCCATAAGGTATCCGATTATCGGATATATTATCCAGTTATATGAAATCATTCGTCTCTTCTTCCTAAAAGTCGGTTAAATCGTGCAATGTATATTTTTTGATCGGTAATCCCCCAACTAAAGTTTTTGGCTTTTCGTTTTTCTTCTTTAATAGCATTCACACCACTCACAAAATCCTTGTCCGAAGAAATAATCCTCATTTCACCATCTTTCTTGGTCATGGTATAATCCAAATAATAGATTTTTGACCCAGACAACCCGAAATACAACATCATTTTATCGTTCGAAATTTCTGAAAAAGTCTGCATAAAGAAGGCTTCAAAATCTACTTCTCTGAATACCGGTTGACCAAAGCAATTTACTAAAGTTGCCGATTTTTTACTAGTAATAAGACCTCTTTCTTGAAATTCCAATTTTTCAAAACTTCTCAATTCTATTCCTGTAAATACAATACCATCTTCAAAAGGATCTGGCATTTTTTTAACCTCCCCTTTAATAGTATAATCTGCTTTGAATCTATCAGCCGTTTTTTGGTCGGACCATTGCGTTAGAGTTTGTTCCAAATTCACTGTACTTAGGTCCATTTGAGAAACCCCAGGAGAAGCGGCAATTCGAGTTCCAATATCTTCAAACAATTTTTTGTCGATTTCCATTTTTACTTTCATGGTCAATTTTAGATCAACAACTCCTGTTTTTTGGTCGTACTTCACATTTCCATAAGATTTGGTCTCAAGCTCACCCAACTGCATTCCTAAATCAATCGATCCACTGCCGGTCATGGAACAAGTTTTCGTATTTAGTGTTAATATATTTCCTCTTTCGTTTGGATTCAAGAATTTCTCTTTTGAAGCAATTTGATACTCGCTTTTTGCTTTGTCATAACGAATCACCCCGTAAGAAGTTAAGACAATTGGATCATCACCTGAAACCAGACTCGACAAAAAGGTAGGATACATTCTAATACTATCCATACTTGGTGAATCTCTCCAAACAATACCTGCCGATATTTTGTCGCCTTCCAAATTTTTCATTTGTTCGGCTACAGGAATTTGGATATCACGAGGGTTGATTGATGCGTTAAATGACAACCAAGATCTATCGAATTTCTCACACTCGTGATAAATTTTAGTAGCCCCTTGAAAACGAACATAAGGTTCTGATGCTAAAATATTTACATCACCATAAAAGGAAAATTCTTTACTTAATTTAAAGTTCATTCCCTCTCCTATCTTACCATTTGCAACCGTTTGATTTGAGGTATCCAATCCTATATTTTCCATTTTCACGTATGTCACGTTACTATCGATGTCGAAATACGGATATTCTCCACTGGCTTTATACAGTTTACGCGACAGAATATCAACTTCTGCTTTCTCAAATCGGTGATATTTTGTAATGTAGTTCGCCACAATACTAGCATTGGACAACGGATCTAATTTGGCTTTTTTACGAATTGTTATTTTTTTATCCGATGGAAAGACTCGAGCATCCGCCACATCTACATACTCTACTTCATCGCAATAAATGGTTTTTTCATCCAGGCTGAACTTAGCTTTTGGTGCTTTAAACGCCAATGTATCTCTACGGTCGTTGGTAGAAAAGAAGTTGGGCGCTATGACATCAATTCCAGAGTCAAAAGCAAGATCTTTCGATTGAGACTCCATCTCGATTTGGTCTTTATCCATATACCATGTAAAGACATCCATTTTACATTTATATTGATTTACAGGAAAAACCATCTCTGCTCCACCGCTGTTGGATTTAAACACTCCTTTTCTTTCTTTAAAAGAAACATTTGCGCTAACATCTTCCGTCTTAAAGGCTATTTTATCCTC
This sequence comes from Bacteroidota bacterium, assembly GCA_018825925.1. Lineage (GTDB taxonomy): Bacteria > Bacteroidota > Bacteroidia > Flavobacteriales_D > Crocinitomicaceae > UBA2040. The sequence goes on from JAHKAT010000384.1 coordinate 10,466, forward strand.
GTTTTCAGCCATGTTGTTGTTTCTCAAATTAAATGTTGATTTTTCACCTAGAATATCATAACATTTATATTTGAAATTTTCCGAAATTAAAGTAGCATTGGTAAAGTTCATTAAACCTTTCCCCTCCATACCTTTTGGCGTTAAAATCGCTGTTCCTTTTAATTTCGCTTGACCTTTAAAGAAGTCTAAATCATTTTTCAAGTCAGACGCCACTTTCAAAATATTATTTTTAGGAATGTAGGTCATGTAAACGTCTTTACCATACACCTCCGGAAATTGAATTCCAGTTTCTGATTGTTTATTTTTAAACTCTACATAACCCAATGTTGAATCGGGTAAGAAAGCAAAGTTTTTAGAAAGGGATTCAGAATTAAGATATTTAATAATTCCCGATCCTTGCAAACCTTTCCCTGTTAAAGCAATTTTATTTTCATATTTGGCTTCTTTGCCATAAAAGTCGAATCCACCAGCTGGAGCATCTGTAATAAAGCCTAAGGAATAATCTGGCAATATCTTAAGTGATTGTTTGAACTTAGGGAAAATTCCAGCGGAGGTTAATTCTCCATTCAACAATAATGATTTTTCAATAAAATTATCCAGACTATCGATGGAAAATGGTTCAAGTGTGTAATAAAAGCGAGTACTGTCGTATGCCCCTTTATATATACTAGGCGAGTTATAATAAATATAAGCTGCTTTGTCTGATTTTAACTTTGGAAATCCAACCACTTTTTTATCACGTCCAGACCTGTTGTTGGGATCATCTACAAAAATTTCACCGGTTATACCATTTAATTCAGAAACAAGTGTGATGGCTTTATTTCCATCTTCAGGTCGCAAAGGCTTAACGTTAAATCTAGTATTGTTAGATTTTGAAACTTGAAATTTAAAAGCCTCATAATTAAAAAACCCTTCTTCGACATCCATATCCATTTTTCCTGAATTCACGAAACCTTGAAAGATAAAATCACGATTCTCA
>JAHKAT010000385.1 GCA_018825925.1 Bacteroidota bacterium
CTACAAGCCCAAACAATATATCGACAATGTAGCCGCGTTAATAAACGAGGGTTTTTTAAATGTTATTCCTGTCGTTGACAACACCAAAGAATTACAAGATTTGTTGGAGGCGGTGGATGACGATAAAGTAATCAATATTGGTATTCGTATTGCCTCTGAGGAAGATCCGAAATTTGAATTTTATACATCTCGTTTAGGAATTCGTTACCGTGAAATTGTTCCTTTTTATAAGTCAAGTGTTAAGGATAATCCAAGAGTAAACATTAAAATGTTACACTTTTTTATCAATACAGGTATAAGTGACAATGCTTATTATTGGAATGAGTTGACGAAATGTTTAAGAGTATATAGTGATTTGAAAAAAGTTTGTGATTCACTCGATACCCTAAATATTGGAGGTGGATTTCCTATAAAAAAATCATTAGCCTTTGATTTCGACTATTCCTATATGGTTCGCGAAATCTTGATGCAAATTAAAAAAATGTGTGAGGACAATGAAATTCCAGATCCAAATATATTTACAGAATTCGGCTCGTTTACGGTAGGTGAAAGTGGTGGTGCAATTTTTAAAGTAATCCATCAAAAACAACAAAACGATCGTGAAAAATGGAACATGATTGACTCTAGTTTTATGACCAATCTACCAGATACTTGGGCAATTAATCAGAGGTTTATTTTGTTGCCTATTAATTTGTGGGACGAAAATTATGAACGTGTTTTATTGGGTGGCTTGACTTGTGACAGTGATGATTACTATAATTCGGAGCAACACTCCAATGCTATTTACTTGCCAAAATTCAGTCAAGAGAAGCCGTTGTACATAGGTTTTTTCAATACAGGAGCTTATCAAGAAACGATAGGAGGATTTGGAGGATTAAAGCACTGCTTAATTCCAGAGCCTAAGCATATTATCATAAAACGGGATGAAGAAGGGAAAATTAAAACAGAACTCTTTTCGAACGAACAAACAGCCAAAGATTATTTAGAAATATTAGGCTATGAATAGTAATAAAAAATCAAAATAATTCCTTTGTCGATTTGTCATTATTTAAAGTTCATTAAATATTGTTGATTAATCCAATTTTATTGAGTTTTGACATGCTCAATCCTTAAAAAAAGCTTATTTTTGCAGTCCGAAAAACAAAACACCGGACTAGGTCGATTACATGGCAATAGAAAAAATTTTTACAAGAACTAGCTCAAAATTCTCAGAACGAATTTCACAGTGGTGCGAATCTAAAAACCTAGAAGTCATATCTATAGAAAAGGATGACAAAATGGGCGAAGACATTGATAGTTTGGTTATTTTTCATGAGGACCACAATCTCGATTCAGCTTCTGTAGAATTGCGTGATTCTTTTGAGAAAAAATTGAAACCTATACACAAGATTGATGTGAACGGTACAAAGCAAGTATCTGTATCGCACTTCGGACTTTGGGTAGAGCGCAACAATTGTAAAAACATATTGATGGTTGGAACTGACACCATCTTTGATAGTACAAATTTTGAACTGCTTTTGAGTAAAATGTAAGAAAGCTTTCAGTTAAAAGTGCAAAGGGATCTAATGGGTCTCTTTTTTTTTGATTGCAAGGCTCTTACTATTTCGCAAATTCATAGGTTTCCTTTGTCCCACCTTTTGTACATTTGAAAAAAGAAAAATCTTGATAGAGGAAGAAGAATCATTTGATTATAGAAACGAGGAGCTAACTGGCAAGGAACAGGAGTACGATAAAGTCCTGCGTCCCAAAAGGTTAGAAGACTTTGCAGGACAGCCAAGTATAGTGGAAAACCTGTCTATTTTCGTGAAAGCAGCAAAGCTTAGAAATGAACCTCTTGACCATGTATTATTGCACGGACCTCCCGGATTGGGTAAAACAACACTTGCCAATATTATTGCCAATGAATTAGAGGTGGGAATTAAAATTACCTCAGGGCCTGTGTTAGATAAACCAGGTGATTTGGCTGGATTACTCACCAATTTAGATGAAGGCGACGTCCTTTTTATAGATGAAATTCATCGACTTTCGCCAGTTGTAGAGGAATATTTGTACTCGGCAATGGAAGATTACTGCATCGATATTATGATTGATAGTGGCCCCAATGCTCGAACCGTTCAAATTACTTTGAATCCTTTCACCCTTATTGGGGCAACCACTCGATCAGGGTTATTAACCTCGCCCCTTCGCGCTCGATTTGGTATTAATAGTAGATTGCAATACTATGATGCAAAAACATTAACGGGTATAGTTGAACGATCATCAGATTTATTAAATATTGAAATTAACGAGCAAGCAGCATTTCAAATAGCAAGCAGAAGTAGAGGAACACCACGAATTGCCAATGCTATGTTAAGAAGAGTGCGCGATTTTGCTCAAATAAAAGGCAATGGTAAAATAGACGTAGAAATCACAGAATTCGCCCTTGATGCACTGAATGTAGATAAATACGGTTTGGATGAAATGGACAACCGTATGTTAAATGCAATTATAGAAAAATTTGCCGGAGGCCCAGTTGGTCTAACTACCATTGCTACTGCAATTGGTGAAAATGCAGGGACTTTAGAGGAAGTTTACGAACCTTTTTTGATTCAAGAAGGATTTCTAATTCGAACTCCTCGTGGACGGAAAGCTACTGAAAAAGCCTTCAAACATCTTGGGCACAATATGGGGTATTCTCAAGGAGGTTTATTTTAAGTAGGCGTTCTCTTTTCCTTTTATTGATTTCAACATTTTATTCCTTTTCATTTTTGATAAATGCAGCCGAAAGAAAAATATAAACAACTGATTAAAGCAAAAGCGACGGAGCTTGGTTTTTTTCATTGTGGAATTTCTAAAGCTACATTCCTTGCAGAGGAGGCTCCCCGATTGGAAAACTGGCTCAAGAATAGAAATCATGGAGAAATGAGCTACATGGAAAACCATCTCGATAAACGTTTAGACCCTCGTTTGTTGGTAGATGGCGCAAAATCAGTGGTTTCTCTTTTACTCAATTATTTTCCTGAAAAAACCCAAAATCCCGAGGCTCAAAAAATCTCGAAATATGCGTATGGTGAAGATTATCATTTCGTAATTAAAGACAAACTAAAGGAACTTTTAAACCATATTCGATCCGAAGTAGGAGAAGTAAATGGCAGAGTTTTCGTGGATTCAGCACCAGTAATGGATAAGGCTTGGGCACAAAAAAGTGGTTTGGGATGGGTCGGAAAACACAGTAATTTGGTGAACCCAAAGAAAGGATCATTTTTCTTTATTGCCGAATTAATAATCGATTTAGAATTAGAAGCCGATCCTCCAATTAGAGATTATTGCGGCACTTGCACACGTTGTATCGATGCTTGTCCAACTGAAGCCATCGTTGAACCCTACAAAGTGGACGGTTCGAAATGTATTAGCTATTTGACCATTGAACTAAAAAATGAAATTCTTCCCAAGGAATTTAAAGGTAAAATGGAAAACTGGATGTTCGGTTGTGATATTTGTCAAGATGTTTGTCCTTGGAACCGCTTTTCGGAACCGCACAAAGAGCCTCGCTTTCAGCCCAATCAAAACCTCCTTGAAATGTCGAGCCAAGAGTGGAAGGAAATAAGCGAATCGGTATTTAATGATATTTTCACAAAAAGCGCTGTAAAACGTTCAAAATTTAACGGATTAAAGAGAAACATTTTCTATTTGGAAAAAGATAGTTAAATTGTTAAAAAAATTTAATTATGCAACCGGACATTGTCATTGATGAACCTGTTTCTCTAAGCATGACCCCCTATGCTGGGACATGGTCACGCGCTGAAGCAGCTCACCTATTGAGACGAACTCTTGTAGGACCAAACTTTCAACAGATACAGAATGCAGTTACCAATGGGATGAATGCCACTGTAGCATCTTTGTTAACACCCAATGCAGTTGGTGAACCGCTGACTTATGATCCAGACGAAGCAATTGCTCCTCAAGGAACGACATGGGTTAATTCTGTTTATCCGTCAGATCCAACTTCGAGTAATCTTACTGATAACGCACGACGTAGATCCTTATATGCTTGGATGATGGAGAGGTTAAACTCCAATAGCCTTTCAATTGCAGAAAAAATGACTCTTTTTTGGGTTAATCATTTTGCTTTGGAACAACAATTCGATTCCCGTTCTACCTATTCGTATTACAAATTACTTAGAGATAATAGTTTGGGGAATTTTAAGCAATTGGTGAAAGACGTGACAATTCATCCAGAAATGTTATTGTTTTTAAATGGTTCCTCTAATAATTTATATTCTCCAAATGAGAATTTCTCTAGAGAATTATTGGAGCTATTTACTATTGGTAAAGGACCTCAAATAGGGGATGGTGATTACACTTACTATACCGAAGAAGATGTTGCTGCTGGAGCTAAAATATTGACAGGTTGGACGGTGCAAGGATTAAGATCAGCATCCGCCTCATCAGTTACTTCAAGTTTTCAAAGCAATCTTCATGTTTTGGGAACCAAACAACTTTCATCCAAATTTGGAGGAGCAAATATCAACAGTAATGGTGCCCAAGAATACGCGGATTATATAGATGTGATTTTTCAGCAGAACCAATGTGCCATTTTCTTATGCAAGAAGCTGTATCGCTATTTTGTGAATTATGATTTAACCACAGATGTTGAAAACAATGTAATTCCAATTTTGGCTGGAACGCTTATTTCAAATGGTTACAATGTTTTGCCTGTGTTGAATCAATTGTTAAAAAGCGAGCACTTTTATGATTTAAGTTTGCGCGGCACCCAAATTAAAACACCAATTGAAGTGATGTTCACAAAGTTGAATTCATCCATGTCTGTGCCTCAAGGTGCAATCGATATTACTTCAAAAACATATTTAAATGTTCATTATCTAGCCTCTAATCTAGGTCAGAATTATTTTGCTCCTCCCAATGTCGGTGGATGGCCAGCATATTATCAAGCTCCTTCCTATAGTAAGTTATGGTTGAACTCCACATTTATAAAACAACGATTTGATATCGCACTGTGGTTGAGTATTTACAATGGCATCAATATAAGTGGAACCTTTTATAAGGTGAGAGCATTGCAGCTAGTTGATAGCTTGTCGTACCCCTCAAGTCCGGTAGACGTAATTGACGACCTTTGTGATTTGTACTTCTCTAAGCCAGTAACGAGTTTGGATAAAACAAATCTGAAAAATATCTTGACGAATAGTTTACCCGATTTTGAATGGACTGATCAATACAACGAATACATACAAAGTCCAACTGATCCGACTAAATCAGACCCAGTGCGACAACGAGTAGAATTAGTACTTGCATCGATTTATAGAATGGCTCAATTCCAAACAATTTAAGGACATGAAAAGAAGAAATTTTGTAAAAAATGTAACACTTGCGGGAGCTTCAGCGCCATTCTTGTTGAACAATTTGAACTTTCAAGTCGTTACAAAAAAACTGTTTGGATTTGCCAAATCAGCCGAAGATAGAGTATTAGTAATTATTAGAATGAATGGAGGAAATGATGGTTTAAACACATTGATTCCACTAGACGGCTATGATAATTTGGCCAATTTGAGATCAAATATTATCATTCCTGAGGCCAAATTATTAAACATTACAAGCGATTTGGCTTTACATCCTGCCATGTCAGGGATGAAAAACTTATTTGATATGGGTCGTATGGCCGTAGTTCAAAATGTAGGCTACCCTCAGCAAAATCGCTCGCATTTCCGTTCGATGGATATTTGGAATTCTGGAGTGATGGACCCTTCGAACACTACGGGCTGGCTTGGAAGATCGTTCGATGAATCCTATCCTAATTATCCAGATGATTACCCGAGCAATGATCATCCAGATCCATTTGCGATTAGCATGGGGTATGATGTGAGTGCAACTTGTCAAGGATTGATGGGCAATTTCTCAATGGCCATCCAAGATCCTTTTGGAACTATTAATTTGGGACAATCTTCAGTGACCAATGACGGCACTTATTATGGTTCTCATATGGAATATATTTCCACCTTGATTGCACAATCAAATTCTTATGGGACACAGATTAATGCTGCTGCGAATAATGGAAACACACTCTCCTCCAAATACGATGAAACGAATCCTTTAGCAGTTCAGCTGAGATATGTCGCTCAAATGATTTCTGGAGGGCTGGAAACAAAGGTGTATATATTGAACATCAATGGCTTTGATACGCACGATGCCCAAGTTGAAAACGGAATACCAGAAGAGGGTAATCACGCTGTTTTGTTGAAACGACTTTCGGATGCAGTAGCGGCATTTGAAGATGATTTGACTCTTTTAGGGGTGGACCAAAGGGTAGCAGGTATGACTTATTCTGAATTTGGTCGACAAATAAAATCAAATGCTAGTGATGGAACAGATCACGGTGATGCAGCTCCTATGTTTTTGTTTGGTGGATGTATTAGCAAGCAAGTAACGGGTAGTAATCCTGTGATTGCTGCTCAAGTTTCTAATCAAGCAGGTATCCCGATGGAAATAGATTTTCGGGATGTATATGCCAGTTTATTGAAAGATTGGTTCATGGTAGATCCGGCGGAAATTCAAACTATGTTTGAGCATACCGTCAACTTCTATTGGATGATGGGAGCTTGTAATGTAGGATTGGATGAAAAAGAATTATCGAATAACAGCTTACTTCTTTATCCGAACCCTGCGTATAGTCAGGCAAATTTGCAGGTTACCACAGATGA
>JAHKAT010000386.1 GCA_018825925.1 Bacteroidota bacterium
CGAAGCTGCTGCCATCCAATTTGGATTCGTTGGATGAATGGCAATAGAGGGCTCTACTTGCCCATAGGGGTAATTAGATGCTGGTCCGGGGGCAATCACGGTGGTTTCAAAAGGTATTGAACGACAGCCAACACCGAGACATCCGACGAAGAATAATAAGGATATATGAAGTCCTATCTTAACCAAAAGTCGCGCAGCATTTTTTCCATCGACGTGGTAATGAGTGACAAGCTGAATTTAGGTTGCTCATAACCATTCATTGTAACTGAAAGTTCATATAGTATTTCATCACGGGCGATGAGCATTTTAAAAGTATCCCCAATTTCAATTGATTCTAATAATTCTGACAATCTATTGGAGTTTACTCTAAAACCTTCTACGGCAATTATTTCATCTCCTGGACTCAAGTTGGCAGCTTCTGCAGTGGAATTTGATCGAACAGTTTGTACCATCGTTTTCCCGTTTCTATCGCTGAATCTTGCTCCAAAGGAAGCTTCTTCCTTGCCAATATAATCAACATTTAAACCTACTCTCGAAAAGTAAACTTTATAATCCGGAATTTCCGTCCCATCGATATACATACTCCAAAATTCAGTTAGATTTTGATTGGTCCATTTTTCCAATTCAAGTTTGAATTCGTCCACCGTAAAACCTCGATTCAGTTTTTTATGGAATTTCTCATACAAAGCTTTTAAGAAGTCATCCAAGCAATTCTGACCCTTGGTTTCATAAACAATCATTGCATCAAAAATAGCAGCCATTAACTGACCACGAGAATAGTAGGTCATTGTGGTGTTAGGACTGTTTTCATTCGGCCTATATGCTTTGATCCAAGCGTCATAACTTGAGTGCGACAATGGTTGAACACGTGAGCCTGTGCTTCCTTCAACGTAATTTAAACTATTGTTAAGCTTTTGAATGTATTGTTCTTGAGAATAATAACCCGACCGAAGCATCAACAATTCGTCGTAGTACGACGTAAATCCTTCCATCACCCAAAGTAAGGTGGTATAGTTTTCTTTGTCGTAATCAAAAGGTCCTAATTCTATTGGTCGAATACGTTTTACATTCCATAAATGAAAATATTCGTGTGCTACCAGTGACAAGAAATCTAAATATTCATTGCCCTGATAGGTCCATCGATTAACGCTCAGAGTAGTGCTGTTACAGTGTTCAAGCCCCCCTTGAGCATCTACAACATTGTGTATAATGAAAGTGTAGTCTTTGTTTGGATTTTCACCAAAAACTTTTGTAGCATTTTCAACGATGATTTTCATGTCCTCTTTGAGTATTGATACATCATAATTGCCTTCACCATAAATGGCTACTGTATGCTTAACTCCAGCTGCAGTAAAATCAAATTCAACTTGATTGCCAATTTCTATGGGACAATCAACCAATTGGTCATAATCCTTAAATGTGAAATTAAAGGCATTGTCGGAGCTCACATTTTCAGTTGATTTGGGAAGTCCGGTGGAGACTTTTTTGAAAGTTTGATGCGGGTGAACCGTTAAATTACCACTTCCATTCTTTAATTCAGGTACAAACATAAACACGCCTGATCCGGAGACAAATCCATGGGTAAAATCCAAGTAACTGGTTCTTACAGAAAGCTCAAACGAATAAACTTCATACTTTATCGTAATGTTTTTACTCTTTCCATTGGCAATTCGCCATTGATTTTTTAGATGTTTTATTGATTTCTAAAGCCGTACCATTTTCATCAAAAGCTTTGACCAAGTTAACGTTCTTAGCAAACTCACGGGCTAAATAACTTCCTGGAGCCCAAATAGGTAGATGAATATCAAGTTCTTTTTTCTTCCAGCCTTTTACTTGCATTTCAACTTGAAAATAATGATTTTCAGGTTTTTCCATTCTTAAGTCATAGCTCACGGTTTGAGCAAAAGTCAACTGAATAAATCCTAAAGCGAAAAGGAGTAGGGTAATTTTTAACTGCATTTTTTGTACTTTCAATAAAAGTTTAAGAGTTAAAATTACAAAATCATACCATGCGAATAGTTATTTTCCTAATGATTTCCATTTTGTTTTCCTGTAAAACGGAGGTTAAAGACACCAAAAGTCTTGAAGAACTTGCGACTTTACAAAGTGAAATTCAACAATTAAAGATGGATGGAGAGATGAAAGACTCTATGTTGAATGAAAGTTTATCATTTTTTAATGAAGTACAAGAAAACCTTGTTGCGATTAATGTAAGGAGTGAAGACTTGAAACGAATCGCTAGAAATCCAGAAACTTCGAATTTCGATAAACAATGGATGTTGAATGAGATTCAGCAAATTAATAATTTAAGAAAAGACAATGCGTTGAAAATTGAAAAACTTCAGGAGCACATTAAAAGTTCTAATTTAAATTTAAATCAATTGAATTTAATGATCGAAACATTGCAGCAAGACATAGCCATGCGCGATGAACAAATTGCTCAATTGCAAGAAGAACTTGGAAAAAAAGACATAGAATACAGCACTTTGTTTGATGCTTATCAGCAAAAAGAATATGATTTGGAATCAGCGGTAAACGAAAGAAATACGGCTTATTTTGTTTATGGAACAGAGAAAGAATTAGTGGATAATGGAGTTTTAGAAAGAAAAAATGGTTTTATAGGCTTCGGTAGAAAAGTAAAGATGAAAGGTGATTTCAACCAAGATTATTTCTCTAAACTAGATATTCGCGCCAAATCTATCTTTAAAATCGTTGGAGAAAAAGCGAAGATTTTAAGCAC
>JAHKAT010000387.1 GCA_018825925.1 Bacteroidota bacterium
AATTCGAAGAATAATTCAGGCAAATCCTGAGAATTCATTTCTACTCGAAAGAGATGAAAATTGGTTTACTTGGTTGGCTTCTACTAATTTTTATGCAAATTCGAAAAATGAGTTGTTGAAAGATTGGCAATTTGAAATAGAACGTTTACACGTACATCTTAAATCATCAAAATTTTTGTTCATTACCCTGGGTACTTCGTATGCTTATCGATTGATTGATGGCGATTTTTTAGTCGCAAATTGCCACAAACAGCCTGGTTCTTTGTTTAAGAAAGAGCTTCTAAGTTTGGAACAAATGAAGTTTGATTGGAAAGGTTTAATGAATGAGTTGAAGGATTTTAATCCTGATTTACAATTGGTTTTTACCGTATCACCTGTGCGACATACCCGTGATGGAATCGTTGAAAACACGAGATCCAAAGCTCAATTACATCTTTTAGTTCAAGAATTGCAAAGTTGCTTTTCAGCGGATTATTTTCCGGCCTTTGAAATTCTTACCGACGAACTGAGGGATTATCGTTTTTATTCCGAAGACTTGGTGCATCCCAATCAATCGGCTATTGATGAAATTTGGAAGCGATTTGGAAATTGCTACTTCACCAATGAAACGTTGGAGTTAGTGAATGAAGTGAAAAAATTTAAACAATTTTTTAATCATAGAACTTTAGTTTCTGGGGCGCTAGAGAAGAGGGTCTATGAATCGAAAAAAATAGAGCTAGAGCTCTTTTTGAAAAAGCATCCAGGAATTAAGTGGTAAAAAAAAACGACCTCGTTTGAAGTCGTTTTAATTAAATACTATTTCCTATTTTAATACACAATAGTCACTGATCCAGAGTAATTATTTTTTTCACCCTTCAATGGTTTTTCAAGATTTACCTTCCATAAATAGTTGGTATTATTTGAAACTAATTTTCCAGTTTTCTTATCCATTCCATCCCATCCCATGTTCTCGTCATTACTTTGGAATAAAATATGTCCATCTCTAGGGTCAATTATGATTAGTTGAAAAGGAGTTTTTCTTTCTTTTAATGCGAAAGGCATGAAAGTTTTAGTTCGAACATCAGAGTCCATTGGTCTAAAACCACTTGGAGCCAATAGGTTGTAATCTTCGCGAACTGAAACTACCTTACTGGTTGAAAACTCACAACCATTTTTGATTGTTGTTAAAACGATTTCATATTTTCCTTCATTAAATAAATGAATTTGAGCATCGCTTCCTGAATACTTTAAGTTGGTACCTTTAACATACCAAGATTGTACCCCTGTATTGTGATTCGCTGCTACATTAATCGTTGGAACTCCATTGATAAACTCATCTTCATTCGTCATTTCAAATTCCGTTTTGGGAGCATTTGAGACCGTAAATGTTGAAGATTTATTTACAGAATTAATGGTGTAATTACCTGCTTCTTCAAAAATTATTTTTTTGGATGAGTTGGCCTTCAAACTAATTTTTCGTCCGGATGGAGTGATTACGTTTAAGTCCTGTTTGTTCGTGTTTTCAATAACCAGTTCTTCTCATTGGCAGTGATTTCCAACTTTAGGCAAGAATATATTCTCTGAAATTGGAGAAGGCGGTGTGTTGTTATTACCTTGTGAACCTATACTATTTTCGCCAACTGAAGCATTTGGTTTAAATTCTACAGGGTTGGTCGCTTGGGTTGGCAAGGTTAAATTTAAAGGTGTTTCATTAATAGACTTGTCGGAATCTTTTAAGGTATTAATTTCTTTAGTGGTGTTTTCTTTTGAATCAATACTTGTTTCATTTTCCAAGGTATCGTTGTTTTTTGCGACAACTGAAATCTGTTCTTGATTTATAGGCTTCGTATTTTCCGTTTTGTCACTTGTAAGGTTTGAGTAGAATGAAGCACCAATTCCTATAGCACCAACTACACTTGCTGCAATCCACCAATTAGCCATAGAACCTTTTGGGGTAACCGGCATAGTTCGATCAAGGCGAGCATTCATCATCTCCCACGCTTTCGGATCAAAAGCAACCTCCTGATTTTGGAGGCTGGATCGAAATGCTTCTTCTAATTTTTGACTCATATTATTTTATTTGTCTAATTCTATATATCGTTCTTTAAGAACCTTTTGTAGGTTCATTTTGGCTTTAGATAAATTGGATTTTGATGTCCCTTCTGATATTCCGAGTAGTTCAGCGATTTCCTTGTGTGTGTATTCCTCAATCACATACAAGTTAAATACAGTTCTGTACTGCGGCGATAATTGCTCAATGGCTTCCTGAGCAAGCTCAGCTTTCGAAGAAATTGCTGATATAATTTCTTCTTCAACCATCGGATCAAAAGTTTCTGTCACGAAATCTTCATCTGTATCCTTTCGGATAGGGTTCTTTTTGTTTTTTCGAATTGCATCAATTGCTGTATTAGCAAATATTCGTCGCATCCATCCATCAAAAGAACCTGTGAAATCGTAAGCATCCAATTTTTCAAAGACCTTTATGAAACCTTGTTGAAGTGTCTCCTGCGCATCATCTCTATCTGAGTGATACCGCAAACATACAGCCATCATTTTACCATAATAGAGCTCAAACAGCTTGGCCTGCCATTTACGACTATTCGCCTTGCATCCATCGATGATCTCTTTTAAAAGTTGGTTGTCTTTCACATTGTTTCTGTTTACAAGACGCTTTGTCTTTCTATTGGTTGCCTGAACGCTATAAAAATTGAGAATAAGTCAATTTTAAGGTTAGAGTTCACAAATAAACTAATTTTTCATGGTTTGAAAAGTGGAGGAGGCAAATCATTTTGTTACTTTTGCAACTGTTTTATTTAACTATCATAAAAACAAGAATATAACGATGAAAGTAACTGTAGTAGGAGCTGGGAATGTTGGAGCAACATGTGCAGACGTTTTAGCTCACAAAGAAATTGCCAATGAAATAGTTTTATTGGACATTAAAGAAGGATATGCTGAAGGGAAAGCTTTGGATATTTGGCAAACTTCTCCAATCAACTTGTATGATTCTAGAACCATTGGTTCGACTAATGATTATACAATGACGGCAAATTCGGATGTTGTTGTAATTACTTCTGGTTTACCAAGAAAACCGGGTATGAGTCGTGATGATTTAATCGCTACGAATGCAGGAATCGTTAAATCGGTTACAGAAAATATCGTTAAATATTCACCAGATGCAAAGATCATTATTGTTTCAAATCCGTTGGACGTAATGACCTACTGTGCATTTTTAACAGCAAAAATTGATCCTTCTAAGGTTTTCGGAATGGCTGGAGTTTTAGACACTGCTCGTTACCGTGCGTTCTTGGCTACAGAATTAAATGTTTCTCCTAAAGACATTCAAGCGGTATTGATGGGTGGACATGGAGATACTATGGTGCCTCTTCCTCGTTACACAACTGTTTCTGGTATACCAGTGACCGAATTGATTAGCGAAGAAAAATTAAATGAAATCATTGAAAGAACTAAGTTTGGTGGTGGAGAAATAGTTAAATTGTTAGGTACTTCTGCATGGTATGCGCCAGGAGCAGCTGCTGCTCAAATGGTTGAAGCAATTATTCGCGATCAAAAAAGAATTTTCCCAGTATGTGCATGGTTGCAAGGTGAATATGGTTTAAGCAATATTTATCTAGGTGTTCCAGTTGTACTTGGTAAAAATGGAATTGAAAGAATTATCGAACTAGACCTTAATGCTGAAGAAAAAGCATTGTTAGCTGAATCTGCTGAGGCTGTGAAAGGTGTGATGGACGTTTTGGATAAAATGAATGTTGTAGCCTAATCGAAAAGTGTTTCAAATAACTTAGAATAGCTCGTTTTAGATATTCCAGGTTGTAAAATATAAAAGTTCCAATAATTAATTTTATTGGAACTTTTTTGTTGAAAATAGCTTTAGTTCTACTGCAAGTAATTGATTTATATATTGTTCTTTTTCAACATCAAGAAATTTTAACACCTATAATAGTAATGTCATCCACTTGGTTATTTAAACCTTGCCATTTGTTTAATTCGTTGTTTATCAATGCTTCTTGTTCTTGAATTGGAAATTCATTTACTCTAAGTATGAGGTTTTTAAATTTCGCGTAGCCGTACTTTTTATTGTTTGCTCCACCGAATTGATCAGGGAAACCATCTGTAAAAGTTAAAATCAAATCATCTTTCTGTACACGAAAGGTATGTTCGTTGAACATTGGAACAGTTTTGGTGTAATTCCCAATAGGATTTTTCTCACCTCTACATTCTTCTATTTTATGATCTCTAACTAGCCAAAGTCTGGAATTTGCAGAGGCGAAGGTCAAGGTATTGGTTCTTTTATCAAGACGGCAAACCGATATATCCATCCCGTCCAATCGTTCGTCATTTTCACCATGTTGGTTAATGGTTCGGTCTAATTCTTGACTTAATAAATTCAATACCAAGTCAACTTTACTAATTCCTCGTTCAATAACTATCTTATTCAATAAAACATTACCAACGATACTTAATAAGGCTCCAGGTACACCATGACCGGTGCAATCTCCTGTTATCCAGATCAGAATTTCAGGATTGATTTGGTAGGACCAATAAAAGTCACCACTAACAATATCTCGAGGTTTGTAAAAAACAAAGTTCTCTATTGGATTGTTGTCTAGCGCATTGTGATTTTCTAAAATTGAATTTTGTATATTCTTGGCGTAATTCAAACTTTCTGTGATTTGAAGATTACTGTATTCTAGTTCTATATTTTTTTTCTGAATTTCTATCGTGCGTTTAAGTACTTTTTTTTCCAATTGTTGGTTGATACTTTTTTGCAATTTCTCGTTGTTTTTCAGTTCTTTGATTAACTGAAGACTTTGTTCTTTATTTTGTATTTCCAATCTATTTATACGATCGCCTAAGGCAATTGCAAACAACATGGCTTCAATGGTGGTACCAGCTTGCATGCTGTATTTTGTGAACATTGTTTCAGGCAAAACACCCACTTCTTTCAAAAGAAAGACAAACATTCCAAGAATAAAAAAGGAAAATGCAAATGTGAAATAATTGGCCCCTGGATATTTTCTTTTAAACGAACGAATAGAAACTGTTAGTACAACACCAAAAGTGAATAATCCAATTAAACTAGATAAAGTATAAGCAATGACCGATTGGCCGAAAAATCCTGGAATAAGCACTAGTACTAGAAGTATTCTAATTAAATTGAAGGTTTTATTCGTCCTTGGGAAGTACTTTTTAACTCCCAAAAACTCTGAGGTAAATTCCAGAATAGCAAAGCCAAATAAACTTGAAAAAATTAATTCGATGAAAGGATGAAACTTGGGATAGTTCGTTAAAAATGAAAAATACTCGATGGTATACCCAAAATTGTGAGGCAAAGCGAAAAAGTAGATCGAAATTAAAAAGACATATAGTCCATAAGCTCTACTTTTTGTCACAAGCATTAAAAAGAAGTTGTACAAAACAATGAAGAAGTAAGCGCCTAAAAAGAAATAAACAATTTGTCGCTCCAAGTATGATCTTTCAACTGTAAAATCATAACTTTTACCAATGATATCAAGGTTTACCGGTTGTGTAAGATTTTTATAACTGGCTTTTAACTCCGCCTCTATTTGTCTAGAATCTCCAGGATTTATTGACACAAGAATAAATGATTTATTCCCCATTGGTAGACTTCTTTCATTGAAAGGAAGGAAGGCGCCTGTTTTACCGATTAGGTGGCCATTTTCTTTAATCATCACATTGGTCCATGCCGGAAACTCAAGCACTATCATTGAATCCTTACTCTTGTTTTCGATCAGGTATCTAACGACATAGGTTTTGGTGACATCCAATAAAAATGAGTCAGAAACTATCTTGTATGCTTCATTATTGGATGTTAATTTTCCAGTTTTATGCTTGATTTTGTAATCAAGTGCTCGGATGGTTGTTTCTGAATTGTTTTCGATAGTTTGAGCATTAACTTTTGGATTACTTGCAACAAGCAGCAACACAATGAAGTAATAATTTAGCCATCTCAGCATCGAAGAAAATTTTAAAGTACTGGCAATTTATTACTACAAGTTAGGTTTTTTCTCGAACATGGAATATTAAAATTTTTACAAATCATTTTAACACAATTGGTTAATCTGTTTGTAGAAAAAAAAACAGCGGTTTAAAATTAAACCGCTGTCGAACTTTTAAATAGAAAAATCTATTTTTTATAAAAGGGTGGTTTTACAACCTTCGCTTTTAATAATTTATCTCTTACCTCAATACATATTTCCGTTTCTAGTGCATTGTATGGCAAATCAATATATCCTAAACCAATTCCTAATTTCAAAGAAGGTGACATAGTTCCTGAAGTAACTTTACCGATAGTTTTACCTTCTTTTGTTTTAATAATATAGTCATGGCGTGGAATCCCTTTATCTATCATTTCAAAGGCGATCAATTTTTTAGTTACACCATCTGCTTTTTGAGCTTCTAAAAATTGTTTGTCAATGAAATCTTTAGAGAATTTGGTAATCCATCCCAAGCCAGCTTCTAGTGGAGAAGTTGTGTCGTCTATGTCATTCCCATACAAACAGAAACCCATCTCTAAGCGCAAAGTATCTCTTGCCGCTAAACCGATAGGTTGAATACCGAATTCTTTTCCAGCCTCAAAAACGCGGTCCCAAACTTGTTTTACTTCAGCATTTTTACAGTATATTTCAAAACCACCACTTCCAGTATAACCAGTTGCCGAAATAATAACATGCTCAATTCCTGCGAAGTCTGCCACCTCAAAACTATAATAAGGAATAGCTGATAAGTCTACAGACGTTAGAGATTGCATTGCCTCTGCAGCTTTTGGACCTTGTATAGCTAGTAATGAATATTCACTTGACAGATTACTCATTTCTACCCCCATATCATTGTGAGAAGAAATCCAATTCCAATCTTTTTCAATATTGGAAGCATTTACAACTAGTAGGTATTGCTCTTCTTTAATTTTATAAATAATCAAATCATCAACTACGCCTCCTTTACCATTTGGCATACAACTATATTGCGCTTTCCCAATCGTTAAAACAGAAGCATCGTTGGAAGATACTTTTTGAAGCAAGTCAATGGCTTTTGGTCCGGTTAATAAAAACTCTCCCATGTGAGATACATCAAAAACTCCAACTCCATTTCGAACCGTTTCGTGTTCAACATTGATTCCAGCATATTGTACAGGCATTTCATAACCAGCAAATGGAACCATTTTTGCTCCAAGAGCAACATGTGTATCGTATAGGGCAGTTTTAATCATTTTATCAATTTTGAGGCAAAAGTAATGAATAAGTAATTTATGTCAACGTCAATTTTGGATTTCTGCAAGCTCTTTTCCAACCAAAGTTCCAATTGCAACACCCATACCTCCTAATCGAATACCGTAGCTAATGTTTTTGGAATAATTACCAAGGAGGGGAGATTTTGTCTCGCCAACTCCCATTATACCTGACCAGCGGTGTTCAATTTCAAACTTCTTATGGGGTAAAATATTATTTTTAAGCAATCCTTCGAGGTGATTTTGGATTTCGTCTGTCAGCTCAAATTGATCGGTTTCTTCCCCTTTAAGGTTTATGTTTCTTCCGCCTCCAATCAAAATACGGTCGTCAACATTTCTGAAATAATCGAAACCATTGTTCATGTGGAAGGTCCCTTTTACTTTTAAGTTTGGAATTGGTTTTGTAATCAATACTTGCGCTCTTGCCGGCTTAATTTCAAGTTCGGGTAAAATTGTTTTAGAAAACCCATTGGTTGCGAGAATCAATTTTTTACAATTGAAATCAACCAAAGCCGTGCTGACCGTGACATGTGTATCGCACTCTTGAAATTTGATTACAGGCAAATTACGCAAGATTGGAATATGGTTAACAGCGAGTAATTGTATCAGTTCCAAATTAAGTTTGGCAACGTCCAAAGAACCTTCCAGCCGATTGTGAATGGCAAAAGGCAAGCCACTAAAATTGAATTGATCCTTTACGCGATGGTCAACGCGAAATGTGTCTTTTTCATTTAGCAAGAAATTTAAATCAGTATTAATTTCTTCTAGAAAATGGTTGGTTTGTTCAAATGCTCCTTTATTTTCGAGGTCGAACATTTCCCACGAGCCACATTTTTGGTAGTCAATTTTTTTAAAATCTATCAAATCATTCAGTGCAGATAGGCCATCAAATCGTTTTTTCAAGGTAATGAGTGAGGATTCTTTTCCAGCGGATTTATAGTCGCTAAAAAGTTCACCTGCACTACCAAAACAAGCGAAGCCAGCATTTTTGAAACTAGCAGCATTTGAAAAAGGAGCACCGTCGACAACAATAATTTTTGAATCAGGATTTTTTTGCCGAAGGAAATAGGCTGCAGTCATACCCACGATACCTGAGCCCACTACTACGAATTCGGGATTATCAAAGAATGCTTTTTTTTCCCAGAAACTGATCATTTGATTAGGAATCTATTAGGTTAATAAAGAATTGTATTTTTAACGATATTTGTAGTAAAATTAAATAAAGTTGAACGTTTTCAGTACCCAGTTGTACAGGTTGGCGTTAAAGTAAGCATATGAAAGGAATTTTATTTGTAATTGTATTGTGTTGTTCTGGCACTGTCACTGGTCAAAACTTGACGTTTTTCTTTGGTGGTCAAATTTCTAATTTTGATTCTGGAAAGAAAGAAGGCGGAGTAACGGTAGCAATTGTGGTGGGGGGAAAATCGATTGAAAGCACCATCACCGCGTCGAATGGAAAATATACACTGAAAAAATTAATGCCTGCAAACAGTGTGTTTGACGTCGTTATTTCAAAACCAGGCTTTGTTGCGAAAAAAGTGACGTTTAACTATTCAACCATGGATATGTCAACGGTTAAAGAAGGTTTAACCATGGATCCAGTTGGCGCTTTGAATTTGGAGATTTTCGCTGAGCGGGCTGGAGCCGACTTTTCTTTTTTGCAAACAGACCCTGTAACATCGTTCAAGTATAATCCTGCTCAAATGGCCGTTGTAAATGATGCTGCCATGACTCAGAGAGTAAAACAGAAAATAGAGGCTATACTAAAACAAGCCGAAGACAAGGAAGACGCTGAGAAAAACAAATATTTGGATGCAATCAAAAAAGCGGACGGATTGTTTACAGCATCAAAATACGAAGAAGCTTTGCCTGTATATCAGCAGGCAGCAGCAATGCAAGCTAAAGAAATACATCCTCAAAATCGAATTCGTGAAATTGAGGCACTTTTAAAAGCACAGGCTAAAGAAAAAATGGCCAGCGACCAAAAGGAAAAAGACTACCAAAACTTAATAACCGCCGCCGATAATTTAAAAAATGCCAAAAAATATCCAGAGGCAATTGCAAACTACACCGAAGCATTGAAAATAAAGCAGGAGGCTTATCCAAAAGATGAAATCAAGAAATTAGAGGCCCTTATTGCGGAAGAAAAAAACAGTGTAGAGACGGATAGAAAATTTGGTGTTTATATTTCTGCAGGAGATGCAGCAATGATCAAAAAGGATTATACATCAGCGAAATTAAACTATGAAAATGCTGCCAGATTAAAAGAAAAAGAACTTTATCCAAAATCTCAAATCACTAAAATCGATCAGCTAGTTGCCGAGATGTCGAGTGCAGCAAATTCTAGACAAAAATATGATGCTTTGATTGTGCAAGCAGACAATTTGTTAAAGCAAGCAAAATTTGAGGAGGCAAAATTAAAATATCAAGAGGCTCAAAAAGTATTGTCAAGCGAAGCCTATCCTTTGGAGCGTATAAAGTTTTGTGATGATCAAATTTCAAAATTATCAGCTGATACTCAGAAGACAGAACGTATAACAAAGCTATTTGAAGATGGTCAAAAGCTAATGGATACCAAGAAGTACAACGAAGCAAAACTAAAATATAAAGAAATTCAGCAATTGGATCCTACAAAAAGTTTGGCTCAAGTAAAATTGGATGAAATAGATCGTTTGATAGCAAGTAATGAAAAAGAAAAAAACAAAGAAGCGGATTTCGCTTCTTATGTATCTATTGCCGACGGTTACATTAAGGCACGCAAATTAGAGGAGGCAAAGCAAAATTATGGTGCAGCTTTAGAAATAAAGGAAGACGCTACGGTTCGAGAGAAATACAATAAAACAGTTTCTGATTTAGCTGTAGGTCAAGCAAAAACCTTGGTGACAGAAAAATACAACAACGCAATGTCGGTGGCGGAAAAGTTGATGGCACAAGGAAAGCTAGGAGAGGCACGCGTGAAATTTAGTGAAGCTGCTGTTTTGGATGAAACGCAAACAGCTCCCAAAGAAAAAATTGCCCAAATTGATAAAATGCTCGGCAATAATGCAGAAGTTGACAAAAAATACAATGATTTTATAAAGAAAGGCGATAAATTAGTTCAAGAAGAAAAATACCTAGAAGCGATTCGAGAATTTAACAATGCATTGTCTTTAAAACCTTATGAAGTTGAACCTAAACGAAAGGCGACGGAAGCTGAAAATTTAGAAAAAGCAAAAAACAACGAAGCCGACGACCAGTTTGAAAAAATAATATCCACGGCTATCACTAAAATTGAAGAAAAAGAGTACGATCGCGCTATTGAACTTTTAAAAAGAGCTCAAGGTTTTCGTCCTGAAGATAAACGGCCAGTTAATTTATTAAGAGATATAGAAAAAATCAAAAGAGATGAAAAACTATATAGGGACAAAATAGCACAAGGTGAAAATGCCATGAATGCAAAAGATTACACAAAAGCTTTGGCTATGTATTCGGATGCAAGTAGAATAAAACCGGAAGAAAAGTTACCCATTTCGAAAATGGAGGAGTTGAACCGTTTAATGACTTCAAAATCAAATCAATCTCAGCAGGATAAGCTTTTCAATGATTACTTCTCAAAAGGAATGAGTGCTTTAGGAGTTTATAAATATGACAATGCTTTGGAAAGCTTTAAACTAGCACTAAAAGTTAAACCAGACAGCCAAATAACGAAAGATAAAATTGCTGAAATAAATCAAATTCTCGACGATAAATCAAAAGCTCTAGCCAGCAATCTTGAGCAACAGAAGGTGTTTGAAGAATGGATTAAAAAAGCAGATGGAAGTTTTAAAGCGAGAGATTATCAAAAATCGTTAGAATTTTATGAAGAGGCAGCAAAGGTTGATTCAAAAAATTTGTATGTCAATAGACAGATTTTAGAATGTCAGAAGTTACTGGCACGCGAGGTTTCAAATGAGAATGAAAAGGCCTATTTAGCGCTAATAAATGAAGCGGATAATCTTTTAGAAAAGACAGAATTAGAAAAATCAAAAAAGAAATATCAAGAGGCCTTGGAAATGAAAAAAGGCGAGGCATATCCATTGAAAAAAATTGAAGAAATAGATGCGATGTTGAATCCTTTAATTGTTGGCAATAAAGACTTGGTTCCACTTGGAGATAAGTTTGAAGGGGATGCAGAGCTTGCATTAGCAAAAGCTGATTTAGATCGAAAAAATGTTAGAAATGGTTCAATAGATGATGTGAGAAGAATTACAATTAACAAAAATGATTCATTATCATCCGAAAATCAAACTCAAAATCAGGAAAGTACGTCAACGATTTTTAGTGTTGAAACCAAAGTAGCTCAAATACAAGATGAGGCCAAACAAGATTTAATGGCTAAAGACACTAAAATCAAGGAGGTTACAAAAACGAATGATGAAGTAACAGGAAATATCTCTGGTTTCAACGAAAATAAACGACAAACAATAAAAGGAAATATATCCCAAGTAGAGGGAGGTAGAGAGGAATATGGAGAGGCCCAATCCAATCGATTGAATGCTGAAAACTATGGTACGAACCTAGAAATAGGAATAATGGTTTTGAAAGAAGAAGCCAAAACCGAACGCTTGGATAAATCGCAACAAGTGAAGGGAAGTGAAATTGAAAACATGGTCAATCAACTGTCCCTTGAAGAATTCGAAAGAGGAAATACCGTTAAGGAAAATCAAGCACAGTTGAATCGAACTCAATCTATTGTTACGGCGGTAAATGAGCTTCAGAATGATAAAAACACTTCATTTACAGCAACTACCACAGAAAATATAAATGAAACTGTGATTGAAAGTTACAGTAAAACTAGTCGGGATAATCAAATTTCTCGCAACAATTCTGAGGATGTAAATGGGGTAAGCAAACGCTCTGACGAAATCAATCAAAGCATTAATAACAAGTTAAATTTTGAAGCAAATATAACAACGGCCAATGTAGATCAAATTCGTGATAGAATTAGTGTAGAGGATGATTATAGGGACCAAAGAAGAGAACGTGCAGTACTTCAAATTCAAGAAAATCAAAACAATTTGGATGAAATGGCAAGAATGGATTTCAACAAACAAATGGAAAAACAATTGACTGCCAAAAATAATGTTGCGAACCAAGAGAAAAACATTTACGAACAATCGACTTTTACCCAAAACCAACAAAAAGGTAACTCTGTCGATATTGAGTCGATTAAGTCTCAAGCAAGATTGACTGAAGAATTGGTAGCAACACGGGATGATTTGGATTCTAAAAGGACCTCTTTAGGAGTAGGTTTGGTTATTTCTAAAGTGAACGAGACGAATA
>JAHKAT010000388.1 GCA_018825925.1 Bacteroidota bacterium
ATTAAAAATCCGCTGACTCCCATGAAGCTAAGTTTGCAGCATTTTCAAAGAATTTACGATCCAGAAAATCCAGTTTCTAGAGAAAAACTAAATCAAACTATCGCATCTCTAGTGGAACAAATTGACGGCTTGACGCGCATTGCGAATGAATTTTCAAACTTTGCTAAAATGCCGAATCCAAATGAAGAGAAGATTAATTTAGGTGCCTTGATTCAAGGGGTTGTGGATATATTTAGTAAATCAGAGATGATTCATATTTTCTTTGATCGTCCAAAGAATGATATTACTATGTTGGCTGACAAAGATATGCTCCTTAGAATTTTTAATAATTTAATAAAAAATGCGATTCAAGCTTCTAAAGCAGATGGACGTATTGAAATAGAATTGGGCGCGTCTAATGGAATTGTCATCCAAGTTCGAGACTTTGGTTCAGGAATGTCTCAGGATACTTTAAATAGACTTTTTGTGCCTTATTTTACTACAAAATCAACAGGTACTGGATTGGGTTTAGCAATGGTCAAACAAATGGTAGAGTTGCACAAGGGTGAAATTTCTGTGGAATCTACACTAGGTGTTTCTACCACCTTTAAAATTGTGTTCCCGCAATAAGCTAAATTCCGGCCTACCTATTTATGCACTTTTTTACTGATGAGGACATCAATAGAATAGAAACGGCTACCTGTTTGAATAAAGTCCACATAACAATTTATTCTGTTCCTTTTTTGTTTGAAATAAACGAGTAGAGTGGGTAATTCTCAGAATTTCTGAAAGCGTTTGGTGTGGGGTAGATGGGCAGTCATTTGAAGCAATTAAAATAGACGGTTTGTGGGTCTTTTAGCACTTTGAATCATTACTGCTTTAATAATCCATTTAAAGTTTATGCAGAGTGCTCTAGTTGCAGAGATGGCAGTATAAAATTGTTTATAACCGAGTTCCAAATTGGAAACTATAAAACCTGGTTTTCCAAAAATTAATTGTTTTTTAAAGGCATAAAAAAAACGGTCGACATTTGCCGACCGTTTCTCAAAATCTATTGCTAGATATTATTTTTTGATCAATTTTCTTGTAACTGTAGAACCAGCAGAAGTAACGTTTACAAAGTAAACACCACTGTTGAATTCTTTAGCGTTAATCTCCATTGAATGAGTTCCAACTGCTTGGTTAGCTACGAAGTTTGTGAAAACAACTTTACCAGTTACATCAGTTACAGAAACTGTAACATCAGAAGCTGAATTCAAGCTGTAATTAACTGTAGAAACATTTGTTGTTGGGTTAGGGAAGATGTTAGAAATGGCAACACCATTATTATCATCACCTAAACCTAATTTAGAATCAAAGTTCATACGAATTAAAGGAACACTTGGTTGGTTGTAATAAATACCACCATCTAAGATGTAACTTCCAGTGCTAACACGTTGACATGTTGCAACTCGAACTCCACCACTTGTGTTTTCAAAACCAACATAGTAAGTTTTACCAGCTTCCAAAACTGTTGGTGTTTGGAATTTAGCACTTCTGATTGAACCTGTCATTGCTGCAGTAACATACTCTTCAGTTGTTTGAGTTTTGTAACCAAGTGCGATAGCATCTGCTAAAGTTGCAGCAGTACCGTCAAATTCATATAATTTAACCAAGTACTCAGAACCAACGGTACTTCCACTGTTCAATTGATAATCTACACCATAGATAGTTTGTGTTCCAAATGCATCAAACAATATACCTAAAGTGTATGGATCACCACCATTGTTTAAACGACCAGCAACAACTCCGTTATCTCTAGAGTAAGTATTGGTAGTAACATTAAAGTTAATTGGCGCAATAACATTATCAGTTGGGATTTCATCTGTTTCTGTTTGAGAAACTACTCTTGTAAAAGTATAAGCACCTACAGTTGCTGGAGGAGTAAAAGTAGAAGTCACCAAACTATCTGTTGCACCTGGAGCTAAAGAAGGTACTGCAGCACTTGTAACTGATGCAGTTCCTGGTGTAACGTTAACTGTGTATTGAACATTCGTTAAAGCACCCAAACCATTGTTCTTAACAGCAGCAGAAAACTCTAATGGAGCCAATTGAGCTGTAGGAACATTGTAGTAACTTAAACCAGCTGATTCATAAACAGTATTAGTAACTGTTAAATCACTTGTTGGAATTGTATACACTTTGAAATCATCAATCAACCAGTAATAATGAGAGTTGTATTGACCATTTCCATCAGCATTTTGTGCATCCCAAGTCAATCGGATTTTACTAGTTGCTGTTAATGAAGGAGCGATTGCTGAAATGTTAATGTTCACTTTCAAAGGTGTTGCAACACTTTCAGTATTTTCGTTTCTTGACTTACCAGCAAAACTTAATTTTTGCACAGCTGACCAAGTTGCTCCATTATCTGCTGAAAATTGAATACCGTATGGTCTTTCAGCAAAATTACAACAGTACATTGTTTGAGTAAGAAACTCAACACCAATTTGTCCTGAACCTGCTGACAAATCCATAGTTGGAGTTGTAATAGTTCCAAACAAAGCTGTAGTTGAGAAACCTCCTGGCTCAGTTGCCGCAGTAACTGGTCCGTAAGAATCCCAAGTTAAATAACGACCGTTCATGTTTTGAGTATACGTCGCTCCACCAGCTGCATTAAAAGGGTGAACTGTAGATTCAGTTGTCCAGAATGCACCGTTTGCACCAGCAGTTACCCAAGTACCTTTGTTTGTAGATAAGTCGCCCATTCCTGAAAAGTCATCTTCCCAAAGAATAGTCAATGCTTTTCCTTGAATGTCACCTTTTGGTGCTTTTGACATGTCTTCTGTGAAAACAGGTAAATCCTCAATTGAAGATTTTTTTTGGCCAAATTGAAAAT
This sequence comes from Bacteroidota bacterium, assembly GCA_018825925.1. Classification (GTDB taxonomy): domain Bacteria; phylum Bacteroidota; class Bacteroidia; order Flavobacteriales_D; family Crocinitomicaceae; genus UBA2040. Next base: position 2,855 of record JAHKAT010000388.1, read on the forward strand.
CCTTGGCATTGGATTGAGCAAATGCGCTCGCTAACATTGCCACCATGGCAGATGATAAGTAAAACTTTTTCATAATTTCTTTTAAAGTTGATTTACAAAAATAAACGATTTAATATTAAATAGCAATAAGCTTTTGTTAATTTAAAGCAATACTGTCATTTAAAAAGGGAAGTTTTGATCGCAGGTCCTCCAATTCTGAGTGACTTAAACAAAATGTAGTGCAATTTTCTATATCCAAGGCAACAGTATCTTTTTCTCCATTTGCATCAATTAACCTCGAATTACCGGAATAATGCAACTCATTTCCGTCAATTCCAATTCTATTAACCCCTAAAACATAACTTTGATTTTCTATCGCACGAGCTTGCAATAAAACTTCCCAATGTGAAATTCGCTTAGCTGGCCAATTGGCAGTGTATATGATGAGGTCGTATTGAGAATCACCATTTTTTGGGTAATTCCTTGCAATTTCTGGAAAACGGAGGTCGTAACAAATTTGCAACTTAATCTTCCAGCCTTTATAGGTCACAATTGTCGCTTCAGAACCGGGAGTGAAAGATTTGTTTTCTCCCGACATACTGAAAAGTTTGATTTTATCGTAGTGGGTAATTTCGCCATCGGGAAAGACAAATACGCCACGATTAAAAAACTTGGAGTTTTCTTTAATCATTAGTGTGGTGTAAATAGCGACCTTCTTTTGCTTGGCTTTTGAGACCAACCATTGAATGGATTCGGAGTTTTTAAACTCTTCTGCCAATTCTTTGGACCTCATGGAGAAACCTGTGTTGAACATTTCGGGCAGTACAACAAGATCTGTTGAGTGAATTTTATCGAAAATCACATCGAATCGATTTAAGTTTTCTTGTTTATTCTCCCAAACTAAGTCGCACTGTACGCTTGTAATTTTTAAATCTTGCATAATATTTCTGCGCTTTTTAATAGGGTCTCATCGTCTTTTGCAAAACAAAATCGGATGACTTTCCTGTCTACTTGTTCTTTAAAAAACACAGAGGTGGGTATGGTTGCAACTCCATGTTCTATGATTAATCGTTTTGTGAATTCTGTATCCAATTCATCGGAGATATCCGCATAACTAGCCAATTGAAAAAAGGATCCTTCACAAGGCAGCAATTTAAACTTGCTCTTTGAAAGTGCGGTTTGAAATAAATCTCGTTTGGCTTGGTATAGTTTTTTAATTTCTTGATAATTGGCGGTTGGGGCATAGTTTGCTATGGCTTCCTGACCAATCGAATTGACACAAAACACTTGAAATTGATGTATCTTTTTGATCTCCTTAATCAAATGCTCAGCCCCTACGATGTAACCGATTTTCCAACCGGTAATATGAAAGGTTTTGCCAAAGGATGAAACACAAACCATGCGCTGACTTAAATTACTTCTGGTTTTTATCGAACAAAATGATTTTTCGAAATAAATGTATTCATATACTTCGTCGGCAATTACAAGTAGTTCTGGAAATTTATCGCAGATTTTCTCAAGTTGCTCAAAATCATCGTTGCTCCAAAGTGTTCCTGCCGGATTATGAGGATTATTGATAATAATGGCCTTTGTTTTTTTATTTACGGCTTGTTCAATTTTTTTCCAATCAACCTTATAGTCTTGATTTAGTGAAACATGAATTGGAATTCCTCCCGACAAACGCACACTTGGGTCGTAACAATCATAGGCAGGATCCAAAATGATTACTTCATCATTGATGTGAACGAAGGCTTGAATTGCCGAAAACAAGGCTTGTGTTGCTCCTGCAGTGACAATGATTTGCTTGTCTGGATCAAAGTAAAAATTGTAGTGCTCAAGACTTATATCGGATATAACCTTTAGCAATTTGCCGTTTCCGGCCATAGGGGCATATTGATGCACTAAGCTGGAATTAGGTTGAACCAGTAAACCATTGAGAACTGGGTCGATAGGGAAGTTTGGAAAACCTTGGGCTAAATTGATGGCGCCATATTCATTGGCCATTTGTGACATCACCGTAAAAATGGTTGTTCCTACATCTGGAAGTTTGGACATTGTATCTAAAATTAATAAGGTGAATTTAGGCTAATTTGATTATTTGAGTACATTTTTGAGCTTTAAATATTTAATTTTGATTTATGATAGTGAAAGGTAAATTCTTGGCATTGGGATTGAGTGTAAGCATGTTGTTCTTGCTTTTTTCATGCAACCAAGCTCCTGAAAAGTTCTGTGAATGTTTAGAAGCTAGTGAATTAGTAAATATTAATTCAAACAAAGTCCTTTCGGGGAATCTTGATGAAAATTCGAAAAGAAATTTAATTGAGGCTAGAAAAAGTCAAAAGACCAAGTGTAAAGACTTTCAAGAAACCAAAGGAGAAAAAATGCGAGAATGGAAAAAAGCTTGTGCAGCAAACAAAAAATAAAACTATTCTGCTGAAAATGGCTCGAATGGATTAAAGCGATCTATCGTGTGTATTTCGCGCATCACGGCATTTTCAACTCGTATAACTCTTCCAGGATATTTTTCTACCAAGGCCATGTCGTGAGTTGCCATTAATATGGCAGACTTTTCTTCTTGGGCCACGGCAATTAACAATCGCATAATTTCTTCGGATGTTTCTGGGTCTAAATTTCCCGTAGGTTCATCTGCTAAAATAAGTTTTGGTCGATTGACCAAGGCACGCGCAATGGATAATCGCTGTTGTTCACCTCCAGATAGGGCATAAGGTTTGTTCTTGCCTTTATTTTCTAGTCCAACCAAATGTAAAATTTCTTCCGAACGCTTAATCATCGATTTTTTTTCTTTCCAACCCGTAGCACGCATCACGAAAAATAAATTTTCTTCTACAGTTCTGTCTGTAAGCAATTGAAAATCCTGAAAAATAATACCCAACTGTCTTCTGAGATGTGGAATATCGGAGCGCTTTAATTTTGTCAAATCATAGCCTGCAACTTCTCCTGTTCCTTCGCCCAATGTCAACTCCCCATATACACATTTCAGTAAGCTACTCTTACCAGAGCCCGTTTTCCCGATGAGGTAAACAAATTCATCGTGCCCTAATTCAAAATCAATATCCTTCAAAACCAGTTCTTTTTGCTGAAATATTTTACCGTTTTTAATCTGAATTATATTTGACACGTTGCTTTTTTTTATAAAAATCTTGTTTTTTTAAAGGCCTTGGACAAGACCCATAGAAATAATCTTAACAGATTTTCGTTTAAAACTTTTGGAATCAGCTCTCAAGTAAGCCGTCAAGTCATGTAATTTTATTCGATTAAAACCAGCTCGAAATGCAAAAGGTACTTTGTTTACTTTCTCTTTTATTTATAGGAGGACTGTACGCACAAACTTCTGACAAATACAATAGTGTTTATGCGCCTTTTTACAAAGCGGAAGATCTGTTTTTAAAAGAACAGTATGGAGCAGCGCGTGAAGAATTTAAGCTTTTCCAGAAAAGTTATCAGCAAGCAAATGATCCATTGTTCATAAAAGCAAGATATTACGAAGGACTTTCGGCTCTTGAACTTTTTCAAAATGATGGTGTAACCTTGCTTGAATCATTTAATAGAGATTATCCTGAAAGTATTTATCGAACCACGATCTATTTTCGATTGGGAAAATATTATTATCAAAAAAAGGATTATCCTCAAACCATAGAATGGTTTAATAAATTAGCTACTGTTAATGTTGATCCGGAGGAATTAGATGAGTTCCACTTCAAATTGGGGTACGCCTATTTCGAAGAAAAAAACAATAGTAGGGCACGAACTTCCTTTTATGAAGTAAAAGACTCGCCATCGCAATATGGTGTTCCTTCCTTATATTATTATTCTCATATTGAATATTTGAATGGCTCATTTCAAACCGCTTTAGAAGGTTTTTTAAAATTAAAAAATGACCCCAATTATTCTAAAATAGTTCCTTATTATATTGCTCAAATCTACTATCAACAAGAAAAATACGAGGATGTAATTAGCTATGTACCAAATGTGATGGATTCTATTGGAGTGGCCAATGAAAAAGGTATTTCAATTCTAATTGGGGATTCTTATTACCGGTTGGGTAAATATGCCGAAGCCTTGCCTTATTTGGAAAAATACAATCGTCTTTCTGAAACAACAAGAGAGAATGACTATCAGTTAGGATTTACCTACTACAAAACAGGGTCTTATCGAAAAGCGATTGCTTATTTAGCAAAAGCGACGGGTGTAGATGACGCTTTGGGACAAATTGCCATGTATCAAATTGGAGAATCGTATTTACAGCTCGGGGAAAACCTACCTGCCAGAAACGCTTTTGAAAAGGCAGCTGAATCTTCACAGGACGTGAAAATCTCCGAAGATGCTGCTTATCAATTTGCTGTTTTGTCTTATAAATCAGATTTAAATCCCTACGATGAGGCTTTGGTGGCTTTTGAAAGTTATTTGAATAAATACCCCGACTCAAAAAGGAAAAATGAGGTCTATCAGTATTTAGTGAATGTATATGCAAGCACCAATAATTATGGCAAAGCACTAGAGTCTCTTGAAAAACTTCCTACAAAAGATATTCGAATGCGCTCTGCTTATCAATTAATCGCCTATAATGCTGGTGTAGAGCAATATCAAAAAAAGAATTTTACTCAAGCTATTGCCTTTTTTGAAAAAGTGGAAAAGTACCCAATCGACCAAAACTTGACGGCAAAGGCTGCCTTTTGGACGGGTGACGCTTATTTTCAAAAAGAAGAATATAGAAAGTCTATTCAAAATTATCGTGTGTTTTTAACGAGCCCTTCTATTGGTCTGAATTCTTTGAAAAATGACTCGTATTACAATATTGGTTATGCCCAGTTGGAGCTAAGAGATACATCGGCCGCCATAGAATCTTTTAAGTTATTTACACAACAAGGCAAGCACGCTGATCGTAAAAAATTGAGTGATGGGTATATGCGAATAGGGGATTGCAGTTATGCTACTCGTCAAAATGATGCGGCAGTGAAAGCTTATCGGGAAGTAGTGAGAATGAAAGCCGGTTATGAAGATCAAGCCTTACATTACCTAGGAAAAACCTTGGGCTACATGAATCAAGTAGATGAAAAAATATGGGCGCATAAAGAAATTCTAACGAAATATCCAAAATCAAAATACGTTCAAATAGCCATTCAAGAATTAGCCGTGAGTTACAAGACAAAAGCGGCCTATGACGAAGCTTTGCGTTACTATCAGCAAATTGTTTCAGAATATCCCAACTCTGGTTTAGTAGTAGAGGCCATGATTGAAATTGCCGACATCTACTATAAAAAGCAAGAATATTTAAAGGCAGAATCGAAGTATAAAGAAGTGTTGGCAAAATATAGTGGCGATCGCTTAATTTGTGAAACCTGTGCTAAAAACTTGATGGATGTTTATCGTACCATGCGCGAACCTGAACGTTTACAGAGAATTATTGAAGAATATCCTTGTACTAACTTAAGCCCGGATGATCAGGAGAATTTATACTATGGTCCGGCGTATGAGTTATACCGCGACAGCAATTATGTACAAGCGATCCCACAAATTAAAAAATACTTGGAGAAATATCCATCGGGTAAATATGCAAGTGAAATGAAGGTTTTCCTTGGGAATTCACATTTTGGACTTAATGAAATCGATTTAGCAATGGCGGCCTATAACCAGGTTCTTGAATCTAACAATAATGGATATACTGAGTTTGTAGCACAAAGAGTTTCAAAATATTATTACAACAGAAATGACTATGCACTTGCTCTGCCTGCTTATCGTAAATTGGAAACAGTAAGTTCTATCCCCGAAGTAATTTACAATTCGCAGCTCGGGATTATGCGTTGCTCTTTTTTACTTGAAAATTGGGCAGAAGCGGCTGTAAATGCCACGAAAGTTTTGTCAAATTCACAAGTCAACAATACCATCCGTTTGGAGGCGCAATACGCAAAAGGAATCTCTAGTTATCGCTTGGAACAGTGGGTAGACGCGGTTCCTGCGCTAGAATATTTGGTCAAAAACACAACAACTGTTTTGGGGGCAGAGGCAAAATTCACACTAGCTTCTATTGCATTTAAGCAAAATGATCTTGATAAAACAGACATAATTGTCCGCGAATTGTTGAAAATGAAACCGAGCTACAATTACTGGGTGGCAAAAGGTCTTTTGTTGCAATCCAAAGCTTTAATGATCAAGGGAGATTTGTTTCAAGCTGAACAAA
>JAHKAT010000389.1 GCA_018825925.1 Bacteroidota bacterium
CGTTTAGTGGTTTTTCGCAAGAATTAACCGTTGAAAAAATTTGGAAAGAATACGCTTTTTTCGGTAAAGGTGTTCAAGGTTTCCGATCTATGAAGGATGGAGAGCGGTATACAAAAAGAACTGATATAAATAATAAAGACTGCATAGCTGCTTTTCGTTATGCCAGCCAAAGTTCAACACCAGAAATACTTGTCGATCTAAGTAGCTTACTTTGGAACGGTCAAAAATTAAAAATTGATGACTATGAATTTAATTCTGACGAAACTAAAATTCTTTTTACCACAGAAACAGAAAGTATTTATCGTCGGAGCTTCAAGGCCAATTACTTTTTATATGATTTAAAGAGTAATACACTCTCTTCTTTGGATGAAATGCATCAGCCTCAAATGTATGCCAACTATTCACCGGATGGTACCAAGGTGTCCTATTTGTTCGAAAACAACCTTTATTGCAAAGACCTTAATTCAGGCCTTGTCCGACCAATTACTACAGACGGAGAAAGAAACAAAATAATAAATGGAGGTACTGATTGGGTGTATGAAGAAGAATTTTCGATTGCTCAAGCCTACTCGTGGTCGCCAGACAGCAAAACAATAGCTTTTTTGCGTTTTGATGAAAGTAAAGTAAAAGAATTTAACTTGACCTATTACGGTGAACTTTACCCATCTCTTTACAATTATAAATACCCGAAGGCGGGAGAAGATAATTCAAAAGTGGAGGTCTATATTGCAGAACTAGCAAAAGACAAAATCTATAAAATTGAATTGGGTGAATACGAGTATATTCCTCGCTTAAAATGGTCAAACACAAACAATACTTTAGTACTTCAAACCTTAAATCGTTATCAAAATCACTTAAAGTACCACCAAGTTTCTTTCGTGAATAACCTTTGGAAATCAGAAATATTTTTTGAGGAGAAATCAAAAACTTACATTGATATCGACGATAATTTACTGATTCTGAAAGATGGTAAAACAATATTGAGAACTAGTGAAGCAAATGGTTTTAATCATATTTATTCCGTTAAATTTTCAGGGGAAACAAAACAAATCACAAAAGGGAATTGGGACGTAATTGAATTTTCAGGTATCGACGAAAGTAAAGGTTTGATTTTTTATTCATCAGCTGAAAAAGGAGCAATACATAAAGGCGTTTATTCTATTAAGCTCGATGGTACTGCTAAAAAAGCACTGACCAATGAAACGGGCTCCAATTCTGCCGATTTTTCAATAGGAATGAAATACTTTTTGAAAACTTACAGCAATGCAAATACCCCTCCTGTCTTTAGTTTATGTGATCAAAAAGGTAAGGAACTTTATGTACTTGAAGACAACAAGGATCTTAGGTCCAAGCTAAAAAACTACACCTTATCAAACAAGGAGTTTTTTCAAGTTCAAGGCGCCACAGAAAAATTAAATGCCTGGATGATCAAACCAGCAAATTTTTCCCCTGAGAAAAAATATCCAGTTTACATCAACATCTATGGCGGTCCGGGCAGCAACATTGTTTCTGATCGTTGGGACGGAGCTAATTACATGTACCATCAACTCTTGGTTCAAGCGGGCTATATAGTTGTTTCCATAGACCCAAGAGGAACGATGTATCGCGGTGCGGATTTTAAGAAATCGACCTATTTACAACTGGGCAAATTGGAGACAGAAGATTTTATAAAAGCTGCTCAAGAGTTGGGCCAAATGGATTTTGTTGACAAAAACAGAATAGGTATTCAAGGTTGGAGTTATGGTGGATTTATGTCCTCACTTTGTATTACCAAAGGTGCTGAAACTTTTAAAATGGGAATCGCTGTTGCACCAGTAACCAGTTGGAGATATTATGATAATATATATACCGAACGATTTATGCGAACTCCAGAAGAAAATGCAGCCGGTTATGACGACAATAGTCCAATCAACCATGTAAATCTATTAAAAGGTAAATACCTTCTAATTCATGGTTCCACTGACGATAATGTGCACTATCAAAACACGATGGATATGGTAAATGCCTTAGTGAAAGCAGATAAGCAATTTGATTTATTCATTTATCCAAACAAGAACCATGGTATTTATGGCGGAAATACCCGTAATCATTTGTTCAAAATGATGTTTAATTATACCTTACAAAATCTATAAATAGCCTTTTAAACGTACATTTAAGAAAGAATATATCAGTTTTGAAAAATGGTAAATCACAAATTCTCAAAAATTTTTGATGAATTCCTTATCAAACCTTTTACAAAAGTGAATTCTTTGTTAATTTAGCGCACGAAAAAATAATCTTTTAGAATAGCAAATCAACCATGAGCGAAATTGCCAAATTAGAACTGGATGGGAAAGTCTACGAACTTCCTGTAATCGTTGGATCAGAAAATGAAAAAGCCATTGATATTAATGCCTTACGAGGGCTAACTGGTTACATCACCATTGATTCCGGTTTTAAGAATACGGGAAGTACTCAATCGGCAATTACGTTTCTAGACGGTGAAGAAGGTATTCTACGTTACCGTGGGTATCCAATTGAACAATTGGCAGAGAAAGCAACTTTTATAGAAGTAGCCTACCTTTTGATTTATGGTGAATTACCTACACAAGCTGAATTAGATAATTTCAGAAACAGTATCACCAAACATACCTTGGTTCATGAAGACATGAAGCAATTCTTTGAAGCATACCCAGCAAAAGCACATCCAATGGGCGTTTTGGCTTCAATGGTTTGTTCACTTTCAACTTTTTATCCTGAATCTTTAGAACCAAATCGTTCTACAGAAGCAAAAGACCTTACAATCCACCGCTTATTGGCAAAATTGCCTACTTTGGCAGCATGGCCATATAAAAATGCCATTCGTCATCCTTTCATGTACCCTAAGAATGATTTGGATTATTGCTCCAACTTCATGCACATGATGTTTGCAATGCCAACGGAAGAATATTCTTGCGATCCAGTAATTACGGATGCCTTAAATAAATTGTTGATTTTACATGCTGATCACGAGCAAAACTGTTCAACTTCTACAGTTCGTATCGTTGGTTCATCACAAGTGAATTTATACGCTGCTATTTCTGCAGGTGTTACTGCACTTTGGGGACCATTGCATGGAGGCGCTAACCAAGCAGTGATTGAGATGTTAGAGCAAATCCACAATGACGGTGGAGATGTTGATAAATGGGTATTGAAAGCGAAGGATAAAGATGATTCTTTCCGTTTGATGGGCTTTGGTCATAGAGTTTACAAGAACTTTGA
>JAHKAT010000390.1 GCA_018825925.1 Bacteroidota bacterium
AATAATGGATACTTGTTTCCGAATGTTAAAAGAAAACCAAATCACATGGGATGAAGCAGTTGTTCGTTTTTCTAATGACCAAAGAACTAAACAAAACAGAGGAATTATTACCAACCCTATCACTGGCGACCAAAGCTGGTCGATGGAGGATTTAAATCAAGTAGATCAGCAAATTTTTATACTTACAGACGCCTTAGACAAGGGTGAAATTTCTCAACCAGGTTTGTATTTTGATATTTATGATCGTAAACAAGGAATTCGTGTTGTTCGATTAATGGAAAGAACAGAACCGCATGTGGCGAATTTACAATTAGACTATGCCTTGATTAAAAGAGCAGCTGAAAATGCAAAAAGAGAAACTATAATTGCTGATTGGACCAAGGATAAAATAAACAAGGCCTACGTGAAAATTGATCCACAATATTTGGATTGCGATTATCAATACAATTGGACAAATAAATAGATTTTAAAAATGTCAGACGTACAAGCAATAGACCAATTGGTCAAAGATTACCATACTCTTAAACAAGAAATTCACAAAGTTATCGTAGGCCAGGATAAAGTGGTTGATGAAGTTTTGATTTCCATTTTTTCTAGAGGACATTGTCTTTTAGTTGGGGTTCCTGGACTAGCTAAAACATTGTTAGTCAACACTATTGCGCAAACATTAGGGTTGACTTTTAATCGTATCCAATTCACACCCGATTTAATGCCTTCAGACATTATCGGTACTGAGATTTTAGACGAAAACAGACATTTTAAATTTTTGAAAGGTCCACTTTTTTCTAACATTGTTTTGGCCGATGAAATCAACAGAACACCTCCAAAAACGCAAGCCGCTTTGTTAGAAGCAATGCAAGAAAGAAGTGTTACTGCAGCTGGCACCACTTATACTTTGCCAGAACCATTTTTTGTTTTAGCTACGCAAAATCCTATTGAACAAGAAGGAACCTATCCCCTGCCCGAGGCTCAATTAGATCGTTTTATGTTCAATATCTGGGTAGATTATCCTTCTTTTGAAGAAGAAATGGCGATTGTGAAATCTACAACCTCCGATAGTTCCATCGAACTTAATAAAGTAGTTAGTGGAGAGCAAATCATTGCTTATCAAAAGCTAATTCGTAAAATACCAGTGCCTGACAATGTGATGGAATATGCCGTGCGCTTAGTAGGTAAAACACGTGTTGATTCCGAATTCGCTCCAGAAATCACTAAAAAGTTTGTAACATGGGGTGCCGGTCCACGAGCTTCGCAAAATTTAATTTTAGGAGCAAAATGTCATGCTGCCTTAAAAGGGAAATATTCGCCAGACATAGAAGACGTAAAAGCGGTTGCACTTCCGATTCTTCGTCACCGCTTGGTCAGAAATTACCGTGCTGAAGCAGAAGGTTATTCAATGGATAGAATTATTCAAGAATTACTGTAAACTTTTATTTTTCGATACGAATAAAAAGTTCACTACCAGCTCTTTGAGCAATGGAATTATAACATTCTTCCATCCTGATTTTCTGAAAATAAGGCTCGAAATACTTTAGATATTCATCCTTGGAACCACCAAACGGAGGTCCGCCTTCAAATTGACGATTGAACAATACCCCCACCAATCGTCCTCCAGGGTTTAATAAAGAATGTACTTTTCGAGCATACTCTGTACGCAATGAAGGATCGATTGCACAAAACATGGTTTGTTCGATGATTAAATCAAATTGGCCTGAAAACTGAAAGAAATCTTCTTGAATCAATTGATTTTCTGGGAAATTTTTGTTTTTAATGGCAAAATCAAGCAACGGTAGCTCAGCAAAATCGAGTAAAGTAACTTGTGAAAAACCATTTTGAAACAAATATTTACCCTCGTAACCTTTTCCAGCGCCCGGAATTAGAATTTTTAAGGACTTATCCTTTAGTTGATCTATATACGATTTGATAGGCGTTGAAATTTCGCCAATATCCCATCCGGTTTCTTGCTTTTCATATCTGTTTTGCCAATAGGCTGAATTAAGTTTATTTTCCTCCATTCGCTTGTAAGTCTTTGATACAGTTTTGATCAAGACTTGGAATAGGACTTCCAAAAAGACTTCCTATTACTCCATCAGTTTCAACAATCCAATTCATCAAACAATCCTCATTATCACAATGTGCCCCGTTTTCAGTGTCTTGGTGAAAAGACTGCATTGATGTGCCTAGGTTAACCAAACCTAGTATATGCCCAAATTCATGATTGATTACTGTTGTTTCAAGTTTATCTCTCGAAGGTTGCGAAAGTCCGCCAGAATTGTTTATGATTGTTTTTTGAAAAATAACCATACTGGTATTGTAATAGGCTGCACCTAAAACTTTTGAACTTCCAGAATTGCCCGAAAACTCACCATCCAGAAAAAGAAAATAGGCCGCAATTTGTTTCTTCGCAGTAAATTCAGAGCGATTGTTTTCTTCAATTTTTTTGATGTCATCAAAAGAGTACGAACTTTTACCTTGCGCCCCAATTTCAGTAAAACTCAAACTAATACCGTTCGATTTATTCAAACGTTCTTGTAAAAAGTTGGTCAATCGTGTCATTGCTTCATCTGTTGGACGAAACCCTGTCATATATTGAATTTCAACCACTAAACTTTTATACTGATCGTTCGACAAAAGATCATTGGCTGACGAGCCAGTTTGTTTACGATGGTTCTTTTCTACCTTGATTCTAGAGTCCTTTTTACAAGCTTGAAAAGTAACAAGACTTGCTCCTAATAAAATGGTGATTATTATAAGCTTTTTCATTTCAATGTTCTTTAATAACATCAATAATAGTGATGCCAAAGTTAAATTTTATTTATAATGAAACGTTCAACTCCACGATTAGTTGTGATTTTTAACAAATATTTTCCAGTCGAAAGTTCCATCGTTGAAATTGAAATATTGGTTTGTCCTGCGCCTACCATTATTTCCTTTCCATCCATTCCAAAAATAGAATAATTGAAACTATTTTCACAGTTAATAGTGACAAAATCTCCAAAAGGATTGGGATAAACCGAAATTAGAACGGTTCCTAATTCAGAAAGTGATGCTTTTGAAAGTTGATGAATGACCCCTATTCCGTCCAAATCTAATCCACCAGATTCGAAACTAGTAGGCCATGGATCGTTAATCCTTCTCCCCTGACTGTCTTTAGAGGAAAAATCAGGGTTCAAACTGCCTACAACGTCTATTATTCGTACATATCGAATGTTGTACAAATTAAGTGCTGAGATAGAATCCAAATCTTCCAAGTCAAAAGGAGTACCATAACCTTTTTTATATTTTCCAGCCAAATTATGAACTCTTCGACAATCGATGTACGACGCATTACTTGCTTGTTGTGCCGTATCAATTTCTGTGTACGATGGGAAACGATAAAAATTAGATCCATTTTCACTTACCTCTACAAAAGCCAATTCTAAAATATCATCCGTAAAACCATTCTCAAAAATCGCAAAGTCTGGCCCCAAATCATTGATAATAGGATTACTAAAATGATACGTTGCCACTCCACTATCACCTAATGAAACGACTGTATAAACGTCCCCCTCAGGCTGGCCTAAAGCATTTCCGGGTTCACCAAAACTTGCCAATCCTTGGCTTTTGTCGGCGATATTTCTCCAACCACGTTGAATAGTAACCTCAGTACCCCAAGATTGAAAAATGCTAGAATCTTTGTAAATGGCCGTAGAACCAATTTCTCCAGGTTTTGGGGCGTAACTTTGACATAAAGCCCCATTTAAAAGTAGAATAAAAAAGAAAAGTAAACTATTTGATTTCATAAATTCTATTTGGGATTAGACCTGAATTAAAAACAAATCCTTGACTACCAGATTCATTGTATTGAATAACTTTACCAGTATTCACATAACCATTGGCGTCAAAAACATATATTTTTTGGTTAATGGCATCGTGTTGTATACCATAAAAAGTTGTCAAATTTTGAGTTTCTATAAATGCTGGCATGGTATATAAATTCAAGTTCAAATCCCAAATACCAATAGCATTAATGTCTTCACGAGCGATAAACAGTTGATTATGAAAGGTTTCAAAAGCTTTAAAATTATTGATCGGCAAAATGGTCGTTTGATAATTGGTTGAATTAATTTCAACTAATCTTCCTTCCACATTGGAGAAATCTCCTCTAGAATGTACAATAATTCTGCCCTCAGCTGTTATTTTTAAGGCGCCAGGATTTAAACCCACTGTGATTTTTTGAGTCTCCACTTCAGTAACCAAATTTATAACACTGACTGTAGAATCTAGGTTAGGGAAATTCAATCCTCCCGAATTGGCGATGAATAAATTTCCATTTGAAACGACCATTTGCTCTGGATTGTTTCCGATTTTTATCCGTTTACTAACGGTTAATGCACTGGTATCAATAACATCAACAAAGCCATCAAAGCAGGATACGTATGCTTTCGAACCACTAAAGGTTATATATCTCGGTTGCTTCGCCTGTCCATTCCATAACATTGGAATTTGCTTAATATATTTTCCAGTGATTCTATCGATAACCTCAATTGAACTAGACACATTAACAACTATATATATCTTATTTCCATACACTTGCATGTCATTACCAGTATCACCTAATGGTTTGCCTGCAATCTTTTGAAAATACTCGCTTTGATAAACGCCTCCCTCCGTATACTTGGTTAAAGTTGAATTATTCTGTTGAAACAAACCCTCGTTTAAAACAACAAAACCCTTTTCCCACGTCACTGTAGTTTCATTTTCAAGCTCGTCAACAGGTTTTTTTCGGCAAGAAACGAAGACAAGAAATACAAAAAGTAAAGTTATTTTAAAATGCATATCGAAGTGTGATTAAATAATTTCGCTGCGGCATTGGAAAACTCCTCACAAAAACAAAATTCTGATTGGTACAATTCTTAACATTGAATTGAATCGTTAAAAAATTTCTCTTCCCTATTTTGAATTTATGCAGAAGTCCTAAATCAATGAAATAAAAGCTCGGCAAAACATTTGCATGAATATTTTGATTCAGCGAATACCTGAAATCAGACCAAAACAACTCTATGAAAAACTTAGTTGATTTTCTTTCAATTCCCAGGTTGGTTTGAATTGTTTGAAAGGGAATATAGGCAATTTGATGACCGTAAGTTGGACTATCCTTCGAAGTTTTGTCCAATGCCAATTGATATGAAGATTTAAAAACTGCACTCAAATTCCACTTGCCTTTTTCATCCAGTCTGCGGTGATGTGAAATATTTAAATCACTTCCAAAAACGTCTACGATTCCAACATTTTGTATGCTCCAAACAAATAAATTTTTGGTTGGAATGGCCACTATTTTATCCCAAACACGATTGTAATAAGCCAAACCTCTCAATTCAGTGGTGCTTTTCTTCGTTGAAAAATCAAAATTTAAGCCCATTTGACTTTGAAAGGCTCTTTCAACTTTTAAATTTTCATTGTCTATTGTTCCAAAATACAATTCAGAAAATGAAGGCAATCGATTGGTATAGGATGAAAATAAAAACCACTGTATAGATTGTTTTTTATTCAAATATCTAGATAGAGAGCCGCTCCCCGAAAACAAGTCCTTATTTTTAAAGATCATTGCTGTTTGCAAAACGCGTTGATAACCTCCCTGCAATTGCATTTGTCCTCGCTTTAATGATTTTTCTAAACCAAAAACGGAAGAATAAACAAATCGACCCTTTACATTCTCGGCTGCGTCAAAAACATTTAATTGACTTATTTCTGTGTCATTATTGAAAAAGAATCTTGTTTTTTTAAAGGCCCAAAAAGTGGATATTCCCGAATTATTTTGAAAAGATTGATATCTGCTTTCCAAATAATTCTGTTGATTTAAAAAGGTAGAATCTTGATATTGAAGATAATTACGCTGGAAAACTGTAAATACTCTAAAGTTGAACGCGTTAAATTTAGATTTTAAGTCAAACCCCAAACGTTGTTGGTTTTGGTTTAAGTATTGCCCTACCGTAGGGTTGTATAAAACAACAGCACCCGGTAAACCTTGATTGGTAGAAGAATAATCTCCAATAACTCGTAAAATCAAGTTCTCTTTCGGTTGAAAACAAAGGCTCCCGCCCCATTGAAGGTCTCGAACTAAATTATTGTTTCTGCTATCGCTCAGTGAGTAAGTACCGTAATTAATCTGAAAAGGATAGTTTCCCGTAAAGGTTCTACCTCTTCCATATATATTAAATCCTATTTTTTTCTTTTGACGCGAAACATCCATATAGCCATCTTTCAAGCCAAACGAGCCAAACGAGAGATTTGTATGAAGATGAAGAGATGAGTCAGGGCGATTCACATCATTGGTTTCAAGTGCTAAAGCCGATGAAAAAACATAGGCAGAAGCTGGAAACATTCCTTCTCCAGACAATCTGCCCAATGTTATTTTTTTTACTGAATGAATCATTTGGTTTCCCAAATTGACTTGTCCAGTTTGAGGATTTACTAATAAAAATCCATCTGAAACCACCACAGTGTGTGAACTGCCAATCCCTCTAAAACTAAAAGATTTCAAGCCTCCAATACCACCATAGTTTTTCAATGAAATACTATTGAATTTCAAAAGTGCATCGCCAATATCTGTAGGCTGATACTTATTTAACTCTTCAATACCAATCGATTGATTAGCTCCAATTAAAGTTGAATCCTTAATTTTTCGCACCAAAACTTCCTTTACTTCCTGCTCTTTAACTTGAGTGAAAGAAATAAAATGAAATCCAAAAAGGACCAAGTAAAGGAAACAGCGAATCAATTATTTAATAATTTTAGTAGAAACTAATTTTCCATCTTGTCGACCAGACAATAAATAAGTGCCATTTGGAATATTAGTAAAGTCAATTTTTGGGTTGATACTGTTCTCCGTTTTAAAAACCAAACGACCTTGTAAATCTCTGATTTCAAGAACATCGAATTCACCATTCACATTCAAGGAATTAAGCACTGGGTTTGGACCAAAGGAAATTGAGTTTTCAAGCTCTTTTACGCCGACTGTATAATCATATTGAAAATCGTCAATGGCAAAATAAGCAGGAGTATTCATCCCAAACATAGGATCGTTGTCACTGCTTTCCAATAAAATATTGATTTTAGAAACTAAACCATTTGAGTACAGTGGAAATAGGTCGACAAACTCCCAAGTATCGACAATGTAATCTTGTGAATTATCTGAAAATCGGAAATCTGCTAGATAAAAAATCACAGAGTCTAAAATGGTATTATTTGCATCCACGCCTTGAAAAATAACGCGGAAAAAATCCTCTCCATTCGTTCCATCAAGCATTCCGTTGGCACCATTTGGGGAACCAAACTTCTTTCCATAACTATCCCCGTTTTTCATGGACAAGTAAGTATAGGTTGCGTTTGTGATGTATAAACCACGGGCTATTCTTGAATTTTGACTTAAATCTATGTCACCATTTCCATAAAAAGCCAAGTAATTTTCACTGTTTCTACCAGAAGCCGTAATCGCGCTATGTGAATTGGTGTAATCTCCTACGGTGTCATTTTTCATGTTAGTGACAGAAAAACCAGTGTTGTATTGGAAAGTAGCATCGTAGGCGTTGCTAAATTTTATTGACTCGAAATCAAAGTAAGCTTGATTTGCATTGTTTTCAAATGTATCCAAAGGCAATACAAATGACTCAAAATCAATAGTTACATTTTGCGCATTTACGCAAAAAGAGGCACCTAAAAGTGCGAAAGCAAAAAAGTGATTTTTTTTCATGTTTTAAATTGAAAAATTAATAAACATGGAAAATCAGAATGGAAGAATTTGGGATATAAATCCCTTCTCGTCCGACTTTAATCTGAAGTCTCCGTTAATAACTTTTGGCAAGTATTCTGACTTTGGAACAACGACCGATTACCTTCCCATTCGCCAGGTGGCAAACAGTGGCATCGAAATCAGCCTTTTACATTCCTTACAGCTGCAGATACAGTCCGAGATTTACACTCGATTCCTTTTTTCGTTCGCAAATGCGAAACCAAAAGCACTGCAAATATACTACATTTCTTCTTTTTAAAAGCGATTCAATTTAAACGAATAAAGAACCTTTTCACAACCTTCAACGTTTATATAACGTCTATATATTGATATGAGGAAAAAAATTAAATACAGTACAGGCATTATGAAGTCGAAGAATATCGAACAAATGAGTCATGCTATTAATATGCTTCGTCAATTTATTGTCATCAGTTCAAAGCTGCTGCCTTTCTTATCGCAACTAAACAAAAACGGCCACCCTTCTCCTATTGAATTAGCTGATAAGGTGAAAATTATTTCGATTTATAACGAATATAATTTCGACATAGATACATCAACACTTTTGTTTGATAGTCCGATTTTAGAATTAGTGCACGTTTGCTTTGAAAAATTAATTCAAAAAGAAGACGCTACATTTGAATTAGAATTATTTACTAAAGAATTCAACCGACTTCAAAAAAACTGGGGAATAATCGATGCTAATTGAAATGCCTTGGCTATTTTTAACTAAATGTATAGAAATAATGACCCTGGTTTAGGTAGCAAGTTTTCTCAACCCGTAAAGAGGTTGTTAAATCCTGATGGGTCTTATAATATCAATCGTATTGGAGGTATCACTGGTTTCAGAGATTTTTACACCTATTTATTAAGCACCACCTGGTACAATTTTCTATTCATTATGTTTGGCTTATATTGTGCCATCAATGCCTTTTTTGCCCTACTTTATTTAATAACCGGATTTGATGGCTTAACGGGTGTCGTCACTGGAATTCCACCCTTTTGGTCCGCTTTCTTTTTTTCGTGTCAAACTTTTACAACTCTAGGCTATGGAGGCATACATCCCACATCTGTTGGAGCAAACGTTGTGGCTAGTTTGGAAGCTTTTGTAGGTATATTTTCCGTTGCACTTGCTACTGGTTTACTTTATGGCCGTTTTTCTAAACCAATAGCACGTATTGGTTTCTCTAAAAAAATCTTGCTCTCTAGAGTAGACGATGATCCTGCGCTTTTGTTTAAAATCGTTAATTTACGTGACAATGTTTTACTGAGAACCAAAGTTTCATGCATACTTATATTGGACAAAGGCATTACAGATCAAAGATATAACAAGACCTATCATCAACTCAAATTGGAAACCGACTTTGTATTGTTTTTTCCACTTACATGGACCTTGGTTCATAAAATAGACCAAAGTTCACCACTTTACGACTTACCCTTGAAGTCGATCTTAAAACGAAATGGTGAAATTGTTGTTTTCTTGGAAACATTTGATGAAACATTTGGGGTAGAAATCCTGCAAAAACATAGTTATGCAGGTGAACAATGGGCTGAAAAGCTTAAATTTGACATGAATTTCAATTCGAATAAAAATGGGAAAATTGATCTCCATATTCGCAATTTGAATAAAACCATTCCAATTTGAAACAAGCAATTCATACCAACCAAATCAATACAGAAATTGAACTTCCTGTAATGGAGCATTTCTACACTATACAAGGAGAAGGTTTTTATTCCGGACGAAGCGCCTATTTTATTCGACTTGCAGGATGTGATGTTGGGTGCAGCTGGTGTGATGTAAAAGAAAGTTGGTCGCAAGACGATCATCCGCTTGTACCTATTGCTGAAATTGTAAATTGGGTAGCGCAAACACCTGCAAAATTGGTTGTTATAACCGGCGGTGAACCTGCTATTTACAATTTAGAAACCTTGACTTTAAAATTAAAATTGATTGGGGTAGAAATCGCAATAGAAACTTCCGGCTGTTATCCACTAAAGGGAGAAATTGATTGGTATTGCTTTTCACCAAAAAAATTTAAAGCTCCATGTGAAGAATCTTACCTTAAAGCAAAGGAGTTAAAAGTGGTGATTTCACATAGTAGTGATTTTGAGTGGGCAGAAGCTCATGCGCATTTGGTTTCTAAGGATTGTCAGCTTTTTCTTCAACCTGAATGGTCAAAACAGGAACGATTTTTGAATCCAATTATAGAGTATGTAAAAGAGAACCCCAAATGGAGAATTTCTTTACAAACGCACAAATTCATGCAAATACCTTAATATGAGAATTTTAATAATATTCGGACTTTTAATTGCAAACCTTTCATGCAGCGTAGCTCAAATGGGTTATTCTACAAAAGACAAAAAAGCGATAAAAATATACGAAGAGGCTATTCAAATCCCCAACCAGCAAATGGACCCAAGAACAGGCGGACCCAATTATGTTGGTGGAATTGATGCTATGACCAAGGCTTTGGATCGCGATCCTGATTTTTGGGAGGCGCACTTAGTGATTGGAGAATTTTACGAGTATACAAGAAATTATAAAAAAGCAATTTACCATATGCAGCAAGCTTTAAAGGTTGCTCCAAATCACTCCGCAACGGGTGCTACACAATACTTTTTAGCTTCCTTATTAAAACAAGAAGGGGATTACGATCAATCTATAGTTTTTTTGGATCAGTTTTTAATGTTCAAAAACTCGAATCCGGATATGCGCAACAATGCGATCAAAATGAAGGGTGATTGTCTTTTTGCAAAAGAAGCGCTTCGGAATCCAACCCCTTTTAATCCAATAAACATTGGACCTGGAATCAACACAAAAGATCCAGAGTACTTTCCAACTATTACAGTGGATGGTAGAACCATTTTGTTTACCCGCCGAATAAAAGATGACCGTGTGCGCGGACCGATTCAGGAGCAAGAAGATTTTTATGTGTCAAATTTAAATGAGGCCAATATTTGGGGGCAAGCCATTGCAATGCCTAACAACATTAATACAATCAACAATGAAGGGGCCCCTACTTTAGCTCCTGATGGACAGTCATTGATTTTTGTTGCTTGTCCAGACGCAAGTGGAGAAAACTACGGTGAAAATAGAACCGGAAAAGGATCTTGTGATATGTTTTACACCAAAAGATTAGGTAAAAAATGGACCAACCCTGAAAACCTGTCTGGAAATGTAAATAGCTTTAATTGGGAGTCACAACCGTCCTTATCCGCCGATGGTAAAACACTTTATTTCATTCGTGGTATCTATCGTAAAGATGGATCTAAAAGCACCGATATATATGTGTCACGCCTTGGACTTGACGGTCGCTGGTCTACGGCAGAAAGATTGCCCGACATTATCAATACACCATTCGAGGAGGAATCCGTTTTAATTCACCCTGACGGAAGAACACTTTACTTTGCTTCAAGAGGTCACCAAGGTATGGGAGGAACCGACCTTTTCATGTCGCGAATGGACGACAAAGGAAATTGGGGCCGACCTGTTAATTTGGGCTACCCCATTAATACAAAAAATAACGAAAACTCATTAATGGTGTCTGCCGATGGAGAAATAGCATTTTTTGCTTCCGATAGAGCCGGTGGATTTGGTGATTTAGACATTTATTATTTCGAACTTCCAGTGCATTTGCGACCAATTAAAACTTTATTTTTTGAAGGAAAGGTTTTCGATGCAGTGACAAACATGCCAGTGCCAGGTAAATTCCAATTAATTGATTTAGAATCTGGAAATGAAGTAGTAATTTCTCAAGCCGACCCTGTTACGGGTGAATTCCTAGTCTCGTTGCCAACCAACAAACGCTACGCATTAAATGTTAGTTATCCCAATTATTCATTTTACAGTAACACCTTTGACATGGTCAGTGAAGAGGGACAAAAATCAGTTTATCAAAATGTTCCTATGGTACCTTTAAGTAGTACTTTACCTACGGTGCTTAACAATGTGTTTTTTGATTTAAACAAGGCTAGTCTTCGCCCAGAGTCCTTTATAGAACTAAACAAGCTTGTCTCATTTTTACAAGAAAACGGAAAAGTAAAAATTGAAATTGGCGGTCACACAGATACGCGTGGAGACGACAAGGAAAACATGATTTTATCGACAGAAAGAGCGAAATCTGTATACAATTATATCATTGAAAAAGGAATTCCGGCTTCACGACTAACTTTTAAAGGTTACGGTGAATCAAGTCCTATAAAGTCCGATATTGAAATTGCTAAGTTGACGGATGCGAAACAAATTGAATTAGCACATCAAAAAAATCGTAGAACAGAATACAAAATTCTTCCTTAAATGAAAGGAATTTTAAAGTTAGTCAGACCCTTAAATCTCGTGATTATTGCTTTCACGATGTATTCTATTCGTTATTTTTTAGTCGTTTATGAAACGGTTAACAATCGACAATTGATCAATTTAAACGGAGAGGGTTTTGACTTTTTTCTTTTGGTCATCTCAACCGTTTTAATAGCCGCTGCTGGCAATGCTATCAATGATTACTTTGATGTGAAAGCAGACCGAATTAATCGTCCCAATGAGTTGGTTGTTGGGAAATTGATCTCACGGCGAACGGCAATCTTAGTTCATTGGATTTGTAATTTACTTGCTTTTGGTATAGCCCTCATCCTGAGTGCCCGAAACCAAACATTTTGGTATGTTTTTATTCATTTATTGTCCATCAATGCGCTTTGGGTGTACAGCTTATACCTTCAAAAAAAACCTTTAATAGGCAATTTTATAATTGCAGGATTAACGGCTTTGGTTCCTATTTTATGCGGTGTTCATTTCTATGTTCAACAAACCTTAATATGGCAAACGGATATAAATAATGATGTCTTCAGATATTGGCTAGATTTACTAATTGAAGATGGTGAATTCGTTTGGTTATTGGCGTTTTTTGCTTTTGTCAACAACTTTGCCAGGGAAATAATCAAAGACATTGAGGACATAAAAGGAGACAAAGAAATGTCTATGCAAACCTTTCCCATAGCCTATGGCCAGCGTACTTCCAAAATGGTGATTTCTCTATTACTTGGGCTCCCTATTTTGTTTTTTGGCATCATCTTTATTATCCACGATGGTAAAAACGAACTGTCTGTCGTTTCTCAAATAGCTCTTTTTATTCCAGTAATTCTGTCATTGATTTGTGACTTAGTCGCTTTTTTCATCGTTTTATATGCACACAAAAGGGATAGTTTTAAAAAAGCAGATCGTTTTGTTAAATTGGCGATGATCTTTGGTATACTCACTCCTTTTTACTGGATGATCGCATGGGTTTAATTGAATTAAAACACAATCTGATTTTAGGGTCTCAATCTCCCAGAAGAAAAGAACTACTTTCGATGTTAGACCTTCAGTATGAGATTCGAATTCCTGATATAGATGAAGTCTACCCTATTGAAACCCCAAAAAAGGATATTGCTGAGTTTATAGCAAATTTAAAGCTCAGTCACTTGTTAAACACGGCCTTGCCAGAGGACTTAATTGTATGCAGTGATACAGTGGTTTTAATAAACGATGAAATTTTAGAAAAACCAAAAAATAAACAAGGTGCAAAACACATGCTTCGACAACTAAGCGGAAAAACGCATGAAGTTTTAACAAGCGTTGCACTTGGAACAAAAGATCGAAGAATTTCTTTCACGGATACCACTTTCGTAAGTTTTAATATTTTAACTGATTCTGAAATTGAGTATTACATCGACAATTACTCACCTTACGACAAAGCTGGTTCATACGGAGTGCAAGATTGGATAGGCATGGTTGCCATTAAAAGCATTACGGGTTCTTTTTATACAGTGATGGGATTGCCCATACACTTGGTCTACCAAGAATTAAAAAACTGGCATTAAAAAAGGCGATAATTTCTTATCGCCTTGTTAAAATCAATTATCGCTTATCGAACTTTAAATGTTACTCGACGATTTTTTGCTTGTGCCATTTCCTCATCGTCATAATCTCTAATTTCTGGATTAGCAACCTGACTGCCTTTTGGAGAAGGAATAATTCTGTTTTCATTAATTCCAACAGCCAAGAGATACTCCATAACTGCAGAAATTCGTTTCGTACCCATATCCGCATATGCAGGTCTTTTCAAACCAACTTCATCCTCCATTTGATCGTTATGACCTTGAATTTCTACTTTCAAAGATGGATTAGCCGTCAATAGTTCAGCTAAATCTTTCAAAATATCTTGCCCTAAAGGAGTTAAACGATTGGTTCCAAAAGCAAAATAAACTTCCTGTGCTTCTATTTTTTCTATAGGAGTCATCTTTTGATTTAAAACAATTTGTTTTTGGTAGATCATCGTTGAATATTCTTCCGATGGATCGGCCGTGGCACAATCGCATATTGTTTCGTCGTTCATTTCAATAACAGAAACATCATCAATGTAATAATATGCAGCAATAATTTGTTCTGCTGCAGCACCTTTAACTGTTTTATTTTTTTCGCTCTTAACATCTTCATTTGAAGCGAAATTTCCGACAATCATGTATTTTTCATTACCATCTGCAATATAAATACCACAAACTTTGTCCCAACCAAAAGTAGCTGAATAGGATTTTTCACTTACAATAGAAGGTTTGTCTATCAAAGAACTTTTTGCATCTAAACCGTATTCTTTTTTAGAAAAGACCGCTCCCATATTATTACAAGAATACTTGGATCCTTCGGCGAGTGAAATTGAATATTGAACACAATACTTGGTTCCTTTTTTCATTGAAGTATTCAAGCGAGTCATCAGATAGGTTCTCGGAACTTTATCTCCATAGGAGAAAGCGACAATTCCAGCATAAGCACCGCCTGACTTTGCTTCTTCACTACCGTAAATATTCTGGGGAACACCAATTTCAGGAGTTTTTCCAGCTATGAATAAATCTGGTTTAGAAGCTGTAGGAGAAGACCAAGAATCCGCGGAGCTCAATTCACCCAACTTTTTTACTTTTCCCGAAGTAGACTCAAAGTCACCATTATCCACTAAATTCTGGCTAAAAGCCAAAGTGGTGGTACTTAAAAAAACACCTACAATTTTTAGTATCAATCGATTATTAGTTTTTTCTTTCATAATTTTTCACTGTGTTTACAAACGTTTTGACCTTATCAGGATCAATATCTGGATAAACGCCATGCCCTAAATTAACAATATGTCGTTTACTTGTAAAAGAGTCTAACATTTTTGTTGTTAAATTTTCAACATCTTTATGCGTTCCATACAAAGCACAAGGGTCTAAATTGCCTTGTAAAGTTCTTGATTCACCAATTTCTTGGCGAATTTTAACAGCATCCATATTCCAATCTAAACCAATAGTATTGCAATCTAATTTTGCCAATGCATTCACCGAAGCAATTGCTCCTTTAGCAAAAAGTGTCACTGGAACTTCATTAATAGCCGTTGCTATTCTATCCAAATATTTCAACCCAAATTCAGCATATTGCTCAGTTCCTAAAATGCCAGCCCAAGAATCAAAAACCTGAATCATGTGAGCTCCTGCTTTTATTTGTGCTTTCAAATACTGAATGGTCACTTTTGTAATTCTATCTAACAACTCGTGTGCCAAAGATGGATTTGTGTACAATAGTTTTCGAGATTCCGAAAAAGTTTTTGAACCTCTACCCTCCACCATATAACACAAGATCGTCCACGGGGCGCCAGCAAAACCGATCAATGGAACTCTACCGTCTAATTCCTTATTAGTGATTTTAATTGCTTCTAATACATAGCCTAATCGGTCTTCAATATCAAAATCAGTTTCGGCGAATTTTAATTCCGCTTCACTTCTAATAGTCTGCTCAAACCAAGGACCTTTAGATTCTACCATTTGATAGGTCAAGCCCATCGCTTCTGGCACAACAAGAATATCAGAAAATATAATTGCCGCATCCACACCAAGTATATCCACTGGTTGAACAGTCACTTCAGCTGCTCTTTCTGGTGTTTCAACCAATTCTTTAAATCCACCAATTTTTGCTCGAACGGCGCGGTATTCAGGCAATATTCTACCTGCTTGACGCATTAACCAAACCGGATAACGCTCAATATCCTCTCCTTTTGCTGCTCTTAAAACAAGGTCATTCTTCAATTTCATGCCGCAAATATACAGAAGTAATTATCCATGTGATGTATTCCAATCTATAGGATTTTTGTTTATTAACGTTAAAATTTTGTTTACCTCCGAAAAATGATTGCAACCATCGAATCCACGGTATACAGAAAGTGGGCTTGGATGGCTTGATTTTAACACAAACTGCTCATTTCTCCAAAGTTCACACATTTTTTGTGCAGCAGCACCCCAAAACAAACCAATCACCTCGTTTTGTTTCGAATTTACAGCTCTTAATGTTGCACGGGTGAATGTTTCCCAACCACAATTTTTATGCGCCGCGATCACTCCTACTTGGGTCGTTAAAATTGTATTTAACATTAATACGCCTTGCTCTGCCCAAGAGGTTAAATCTCCCGTTTTTGGAATTCTAAACTCTGGAATTGATCGCTTAATTTCTTTGAAAATGTTTTTTAAACTTTTTGGCAAAGGCTCCACATCATTAGGAACTGAAAAAGACAAACCATGCGCATGTCCGAGAGTTGGATATGGATCTTGACCTAAAATCACAACGCGTGTTGCATCAAAAGAGCAAAGCTCAAATGCTTTAAAAATATCTTGGAATTTCGGCGCTATTTCTTCCGTTCTAATGATCTGGGACAAGTTGTTTACTAACAAAATTTCATCCTCTTTTTTCCAATAGGGTCGTATGGCTTCATACCATTCTTGGGGAATTAATTTTGAAAAATCAATAGTTTTTTCGTTCATCATCGCTTCAAATCCTTTCAAACTTTATCTTTGAAACATGAAAATATCAATTTC
>JAHKAT010000391.1 GCA_018825925.1 Bacteroidota bacterium
CCGCTTTTCATTAATTTTCTAGTTCAAACACAATAAAATCAACTATTCACGTTGAATCAAAACAACAAGGAGATCAAATAATTTGAAAAATAAAAACCTGCATATTTTTGGCGTCCTATTGGCATTGATGCTAGTTTGGGGTTGCGACCCTGCGAACAACACGGCAATAAATCGTGCGTATCATAGCACTACTGCTAGATATAACGGATATTTCAATGCTAATTTATTATTAGACCAAGCACTACTTTCGTACCGCCAGAATTTAAAGGAAGATTTTTATACCTTGTTGCCTATTGAGGCCTATCCCAATGAAATTGACGCCCCTTCATTATATCCTGCAGTAGATACAGCAATTGCCAAATGCGCAAAAGTGATTCAAGAGCACTCCATGCCTGGTAGCGCCAAGCCATCCGCCAAAAAAGAGGAGAATAACTCCTATATTGATGAAAATTGGATTACCATCGGCAAAGCATCTTATATTAGAAGAGACTATGATGCAGCAACTAAGAACTTTCAGTTTATAAAGAAGTTTTACACCAATGATCCCAGCAATTACATCGGTGAATTATGGACTGCACGAACCAATCTTGCCCAAAACAAGGTCACTGAAGCAGGCTTTCATTTAGAAAACATCAAGAATTCGATTGAGATTCAAAAGGAAAAAGGGCGAATAAAAGTATTTCTAGAAAAATTTAAATCACCAGAAAAAGGAGAAGTAAGATTGGCTCCATTGCCTAAGAAATTTCTAGATAAATATTATTTGACGAAGGCCGAATATCATCAAAAAAAAGGGGAAAGAGATTTATTGAAGGAAAATTTAGTGTTGGCTTTGGAAGAGATTCCCAAAAAACAAGACCGCGCTAGAATTTATTATATTTTAGGTCAGCTCGAAGAAGAAGACGGGAAACGAGCTACTGCAAAAGATTACTATGCAAAAGTTCTTAAAAGCAATGCCACTTACGACATGGCTTTTAGTGCTCGTTTAAAAAGAGCCTTATTGGGTGGTGACGCCAAATTAATCAAGGAATTGAACAAGATGATCAAAGACGCAAAAAATGCGGAGTATCGAGATCAAATTTATTACGCACTTGCACAAATTGAGTTAAACAAGAACAATAAGTATAAAACATTTGAGTATTTAACCCAAAGTGCTTTTTACTCAACAAGCAATAATCGTCAGAAAGCCATGGCTTATGAACTAATGGGTGATTTGCGCTTTAAAGAAAAAAATTACGTTGTTGCACAAAAGTATTACGACAGTACTGTTCAATCTATGCCTGAAACTTATCCAAATGCAGAAGGCATTAAGAACAAAGCTTTGCGTTTGAATGATTTAGTAGTTGCCGTTGAAACAGCCGCTTTTGAGGATAGTGTTTTGCGCATTGCAAATATGTCTGAAAGCCAACGAGAAGCTCATATTGAAAATGTTATCGTGATACTCAAGGAGCGCGAAAAAGAAAGAAAAAGAAAAGAGGCGATAAAATTGGCTGAATTGGCTAAAAACGAAACTACTTTCAACCAAACACAAGGCGGAAGTAAATGGTATTTCAGAAATGCCAAAACACGATCCGAAGGGTTCGACGATTTCAAACGACAATGGGGAACACGTGAGGATGAAGACCATTGGAGACGAAGTGACAAAATACCAGCAATAATTGATATTCCCGACGATGATACCACTTCCACTGCGACGAAAAAACCAGTCGTAAATACTGTTAAAGAAACTCCGGTGGACAGTTTAACTGTTGACATTCTTTTGAAGAACATTCCGCTAACAGATTCAGCAAAATCAATTTCACAACAGCGCTTGGCTAAATCTTTATACGATGCCGGTATTATTTACAAAGATCAATTGAATGAAGAAACTGTGGCAGCAGTTCAGTTTAATAATGTGCTTCAAAAACAATTTGAAACAGATTACAAATTAATGTCGGCGTTTGAATTATACAAGCTCACAGAAAAACAACAACCCTCTATTGCTAGCGTTCATAAATACTTCATACTTAATAATTATCCA
>JAHKAT010000392.1 GCA_018825925.1 Bacteroidota bacterium
CTGTAAACCAAAACCGATTCCTACTAATAATGCAGCTGAACCAGCTAGTAAAATTGAAACCTTGAGTCCCAAAGCTTCTAGAATAATAACCGCAGAAACAACCCAAGTAAAATACTTCAATAGTAAAAAAATAGAGTGTCTTTGTTTTTTGTCCATCGAATTTATACCCGCTTTTGGTCGCTCTATCAAGCGTTTCATTAATGTCAAAAACAGAAACGTAAGGAAAACAATAATAGTAACTGCTATTACATTCACTACCTGCAATTTGTACCCGCCTACGTGTACAATTTCAAAATCTAAAATATCTTGCCAGTTCATACTACAAAGTTGCAAAAAAAGTGTGAGCTATAAATTTGTGTAAAATGAATTGGTTTTTATTCCCTACTTTTGCCGCCCAAAACAATTTCTCATGGCAAACACGGCAGACATTAAAAATGGCGTATGTATTAAACACAACGGCAAACTATTTCAAATCATTGAATTTCAACATGTAAAGCCTGGAAAAGGGCCTGCATTTGTACGAACAAAAATGCGTCAAATTGAAACAGGTAAGGTTTTGGATAACACCTTTTCTGCAGGACATAAAATTGAAATCGTACGTATTGAAAATCGTGAGTATCAATATCTATATGAAGAGGCTGAAAGTTTCATTTTCATGAATAATGAGACTTTTGAGCAAATAAATATTGACAAAAAAATGGTTGACAAGCCTGAGTTTTTACAAGAAGGAATGATTTGTAATATTTTGTTTCACGCAGAAGAAGAAATGCCTTTGGTGATTGAATTGCCGATGCACATTATATCAGAGGTTACTTATACTGAACCAGGAGTTAAAGGAGATACAGCAACGAATACTATGAAACCTGCAACTATCGCAACGGGGGCTGAAATTAGAGTGCCATTGTTTGTTGATATGGGCGAAATCATTAAAATTGATACGCGTACAGGTGTTTATGTTGAACGCGTTAAGAATTAATAGTTTATTTAGTCTTAAATCAAAAAAAGCCTCATCACTGAGGCTTTTTTTTAGTCTATTACTTTCCCGTACAAATCATAATGATCTGCAGAGGTTATTTCTACCATTGCAAAATCCCCTAAACGAACAAAATGGTCAGCTTTCTTCACCAATACCTCATTGTCTACTTCCGGTGAATCAAATTCAGTACGACCAATAAAATAATCTCCTTCTACTCTATCAAAAAGAACCTTGAACGTTTTGCCGATTTTTTCTTGATTCAATTCATAACTTATGCCTGATTGCAATTCCATGATTCTATCCGCGCGTTCCTTTTTTACTTCAGCCGGAACGTCATCCGCCAATGCATAAGCATGTGTATTTTCTTCATGAGAATAAGTGAAAATCCCTAAGCGATCAAACCTCATCTTTTCAACGAAATCATACATTTCTTGAAAGTGTTCCTCCGTTTCACCAGGATATCCAGCTATCAAAGTGGTTCGAATTGCAATATTTGGTACTTTTTCTCGAATGTCTAAAACCAATTGTTCCGTTTTTGGACGGTCGATACCTCTGCGCATTGATTTCAGCATTTCTGTTGAACCATGTTGAAGTGGCATGTCTAAATAGTTACAAATATTTGATTTTCGGTTCATTACTTCCAACACATCCATCGGAAATCCTGATGGGAAAGCATAGTGTAGTTTAATCCATTCAATGCCCTCAACCTCTGAAAGTTGATCCAACAAATCGGCTAAAGCTCTTTTTTTATAAATGTCTAAACCGTAGTACGTCAAGTCTTGCGCAATTAGCATTAATTCTTTAACACCTTGTGCTGCCAAACTTTTGGCTTGCTTAATTAAATCCTCAATGGGTGTTGATACATGTTTACCGCGCATTAAAGGAATAGCGCAAAACGAGCAAGGACGATCGCAACCTTCTGCAATTTTGAAATAAGCAAAGTGATTGGGCGTAGTTAATAATCTTTCACCTACCAATTCGTGCTTATAATCAGCTTTAAGAGTTTTTAGTAAACGAGGTAACTCCCTTGTTCCGAAATAAGCATCTACTTCGGGGATTTCAATTTCTAAATCGTCTTTGTATCGTTGGGATAAACAACCTGTAACATATACCTTATCAACCAAACCTTTGGCTTTAGCTTCAGCATATTGAACAATCATATTGATAGACTCTTCCTTCGCATTATCAATAAAACCACAGGTGTTTATGATTACTATTTCAGAATCATCCGAAGTAGATTCGTGTTCTACATCAAAATTATTTCCACGCAATTGTGCCATCATTATCTCGGAGTCAAAAATATTTTTTGAACATCCAAGCGTAACGACATTTACCTTGTTTTTCTTAAGGGTTTTGGTTTTCATTTTGCAAAGGTAGTGAATTCGTTCTATGTCTCCTTAAGAAGATTATAAAAGGACAAATGTTTGCGCGATGGCATCACTCAATTTTCGCGGAACTTCATACGTATTGGAGTGTTTTGGCCAACTCCAAATAGCCGCTTGCACTTGTTCAATAATTTCAGAAGCATTTTTAATGTTCATACTTTTTGCCAAAGTCAAGAAGTCACTTTTTTCAAAATCTTTTCGTTTTCCATTTATACTTAACGCATGCTGACTTACCCATGGGCTATTTGGACGAAATGCATGGCATAAATCGAAGGCTGGCGACAAAGTCCATTCCCCCATTGAGTCCATGCAAAATCCAAAGTTTTTTGTGTGGTCGTCGCAGTTTTTTGAAAGCACATTAAAAACCATTCGACGAAACATTTCTTGCGCGTCGGGATAACTCAGTCTGAGCATTCGCATGGTTTCAAAAAGAGATTCGTAGCTGTAAAGGTTGACTTCATTAAAATCGAAATGACGCAGAGCACAAAATGATTGAACATGAATTTTTTCATTCGTTTTGGTTCTGTCGAATCGTTTGGTCATAAAATGTGCGCGACCATTTTCTTCTAAAAGTCGAGATTCAGCAATAGTGATCCCCGCTTCTCTAGCCATTTCATAATAGGCCATTTCCACCCTTCCATAACCAGATGATGCACCAAATTGAGCATCCATCACCCCGTCCAACTTTATCAACCAATGTTCGTACCCAGCCGAGACATTTGCTTGACCACTCCTGATTTCTTGGGAAATTGGATGGAAGGCAATCAGTGCTTTCGCGCGAGCCCCACCAGCAGAGGAGCCTACTTTTAATATTTCAAAAAGAGCTTTTTCTTCCTCTATGTTTAAATTTGTTTTAAATTTTTTCCGTTCATTCAAAATTTCATCCGCGATGTTTATCAGACTACTTAATTCAATTTGGGTACTTTCAGAATTAACATCGGAGACAACAGGCTCAAACTCCAATGCACCCATGGCTCGTTTACCAATAAAACATAAAATTTCAACTGGATTTAGGCTATCTGTCGGGCGACCATTTCTACTCAACCAAGCGTTGATTAATGCGTTTCCATATTTATCAGGCAGTGCATCCGCCACGAGCCCCGGTAAACCTTTAAAAGTGTTGCTTTTTTTCAAGTCATCAAATCGAAAAACTTGTCTACCGTCATTCAGAGGCATGTGAATAGGAGACAATTCAAATCCCGTATTTATAAAATCTGAATCGTATTGAAAGGCGCCAAGCCCAGAGTTCGGATTCCAACTAATGGCCCCAACCCTTTTGCCCCAAATGTTCACAAAGGCACTGTTCACCATTACCAATCCGATTTAGGAGGATTCTTTTTTTTGCCACTTGCTCTTTTTCGGTACTTAAGTGACA
The DNA here is from genome assembly GCA_018825925.1 of Bacteroidota bacterium. Classification (GTDB taxonomy): domain Bacteria; phylum Bacteroidota; class Bacteroidia; order Flavobacteriales_D; family Crocinitomicaceae; genus UBA2040. The sequence continues at coordinate 3,737 of JAHKAT010000392.1, forward strand.
TCTCTGCTAATTGCATAGGCGTAGGGGAATTGTCTATTTCGAAAGTATTGAGTGCGTGCAATAAATCAAGCATTCGCAGGACTTGAATTAAGGTTAATAAATTACTACGGCCACCTTTTTCTAGCTCGACAAGAGTGCCTCGATTAATACCCGCCCGATCCGACAATTGCTGTTGGGTGTAATTTTGCTCGAGGCGATGATATCGGATAAACTCCCCTATTCTTTTTAAAAGTGCATCATCTGAAGCCACCTTAGTATAACTGTTGGTTATATCCATCTTTAAAGGCATTTAATACTGATTAAGTCTGATATACTCAACAAATATACGAAACACCAGTAAATAATCAAAAAATGATGGGAAAAACAAACATTAAAGTGTTTAAACCTCAATAATGATGGTTTAAATCAACTTGAAATATCTTCTTCCTCTATATAATCTTCAAGTCCATCATCCCATCGTTCAACTCGCTGAACACCTTCCACTAATTCAAATTTACTCATGAGTTCCTGAAGGTGAAAAGTATCGTAAACCAACACCTTTATCTTTCCTTCAAAAATTCCATCATCAGTTTCAAAAGAAATAGATTTCATGTTTACATTTAATTGATTCGAAACAATCTCTGTCAGTCGATTGACCAAACCAACCTGATCAAAACCTTTCAAACGAATACTAGCTACTCTTTCAACTGTTTTTTCCCCTCTCCATCTAGATTTAATGCATCGATAAGCCATTTTAGACTGCAAGTGCTCAGCATTAGGGCAGTTGTTTCTATGAATTTTTATTCCCTCGCTAATCGTTATGAATCCAAAAACCGCATCTCCAGGAATAGGGTTACAGCATTTGGAAAGCGTATAATCGATATTTTTAAAATCCTCCCCAATAATAATTGTATCCTTTTTCTGGTCAATTTCCTGAATTGTATTGGTCTTAAGTTTTTTAACAAGGCGTTTCTTCTTTTTTTCAACCTGTAAAACACCATTGATATTTTCAATTTCACGGAGTTTAGAAAGATCAATTTTTCCTTTCGCAATTCTAAAATAAAGCTCAGTGGCCGAATTTAAATGATAGAATTTTTCAAGGGCCGTTATGTTTTCTGAAGTAAAACGAATATTGTGTTGTTTGAATTTTCTCTCTAAGGTTTCTTTTCCATCTTGAGCGATGGTTTTTTTCTCGTCATTCAAAGACGATTTTATTTTTTGTTTAGCTCTGGCCGTGGTCACAAAACGCAACCACTCTTCGTGGGGTCGTTGTTTCGGCGAAGTAATGATATCCACTTGGTCGCCGCTTAACAATGCATACGACAAAGGCACCAAACGATTATTCACCTTTGCACCAATACATCTATCGCCTATCGCCGTGTGAATATCATAGGCAAAGTCGAGTATGGTTGAACCTATCGGCAAAACCCTTAAATCTCCCTTAGGAGTGAAAATGTAAATTTCTTCCGCGAACAAATTCAATTTAAATTCATCCACAAAATCCAAGGCATTGCTGTTTGGATTTTCCATTAAATCGCGAATTTCAGCAATCCAACGATCAAACTTACTATCGTTATTGTTCGATTCTTTATATTTATAATGAGCAGCCAAACCTTTTTCCGCAATCTCATCCATTCGTTTCGAACGAATTTGAACCTCTACCCACTTGCCAGATGGCGACATCACTGTTGTATGTAAGGATTCATACCCATTTGCACGAGGAGTTGAAATCCAATCGCGCAATCGATCAGGGCTAGGTTGATAAAAATCGGTGACAATGGAATAAATACGCCAACAATCTGATTTCTCTTGAGTTGGAGGAGAATCCACTATGATACGAATGGCAAACAAATCATACACCTCTTCAAACGGCACTTCTTTTGTCGTCATTTTTCTCCAAATAGAGGAGATTGATTTCGTACGAGCTTTAATTTCAATCTTATAGTTTTGTTCTGCCAAAGACTCCTTAATCGGCGCTGTAAACCGTCTAATGAATCGATTACGAACATCTTTTGTGCTCTTTAAACTACTCTCGATTTGTTCATAAATTCGAGGTTCAGTATACCTGAGAGATAAGTCTTCTAACTCACTTTTAATTGAATACAAACCCAAGCGATGCGCCAAAGGAGCGTATAAAAACCGTGTTTCCGATGCTATTTTCAACTGTTTGTCGGGAGCCATCGAATCCAAGGTTCGCATATTGTGTAA
>JAHKAT010000393.1 GCA_018825925.1 Bacteroidota bacterium
CCAATTGATGCATATAGAACCGTGTCCACCATAGAATAGGAAACCGTTTCTCCGTTTTCATTCAAGTAACTGGCTGTCGTTAATACTTGAATCACGCGAAGCAAGACTAATATGATTGCGACTCCAACTGGTATTAATTGAGAAAGATTCTTTTTCATTATTTCTTTAATGTGCTACAACGGTTTGCCACTAGGAAAGGTAGGGCTTTTCTCGAGTGTGCTTGTTAGCCCTATCTTTTTTAGTGGCTGTTATAAGCATTCCTTTATTTTTTCTTGTATTTGAAATTTTCAACTGAATAATTCTCATAGCCACTAATATTGGATGTAAAAATTATTCGTACTAATCGTTTATTATTTTTCTTGTAAAGCAAATTGACCTCATACCTTCTAATTTCCGCAGGCTCTGTTTTACCAATTTTCTCCAATCTGTATGTAATTATTGTATTGCTTGAATTACCTTGAGTAGTCGTTTTTCGAGAATATGTTTCAATTGAATAATCAATACCGGATTCGCTGACCCACTTGTGATTAGTGATAGTTGAGTCTCCTTGTTTTACTGGTATACTAGTATGTACATAATCAAAAACGTCGTATGAATACTCTACAGTTGAGTCAGGGTAATTATAGGACTTGAAAGTGAGTTTTAGATTTTCATTTTCTAAGTTTGATTCATAATATTCAGTTATATCGACATTTAATGAATCATATTTTTTAATAATCTTATCTCTCCAAAAATCTAAAAAATCAAGACTGTCACTTTTATCAAGAACGGGCAGAACTAAATCATTTCTCAGTACATATTTCAATTCAGAATCTAATTGAGTAATGACCGAATCATTCAGAAACTTATATGGATATGGTTTTTCATCCCCTGGAATGACAAGGTCAAATGATTGAATATTATTATTTTTTAATATAAATACAGGTTCACTAAATTCTTGCGGTCTGAATCGATTCCAAAATGCCTCCTGCCCAAATAGTTGAGTGGAGAGAGTGATAAATAATAATACTATTATAATTTTCAAATCTTGTGGGTTATTCTGACTAACGTTTTTGTAAATCATTCATAGTTAGCTATTTGAAAAATTAATTTCATCAGTTCTGATATCGAATTTAGCAATTTTATTTTGAAGTTCTCGCACAATTCTTTTTCGTTTTTGGTCTAAGAATTCGTATACATTTGGAGGTGTGTATGCTTGCCTTTTTACAATCATGTTCCAAATTATTATGGCAAGCTTTCTGGCAGTTGCTGTAATGGCTGCAGATCTTCCTTTTCTGATGGATATTCGAATAAAGAAGTTGTGTAGATTAGCATTTTTCAAGTTTCCAATCACATTTGCGGCTTGTCTTAAGGCTATTTTGAGTCGGTTACTTCCTTTGGGAATTTTATTGCTTAAGACTTTTCCCCCTGAAATTTTATTGTTTGGAGCTAGTCTTAACCAGGAGGCAAATTGTTTTGCTGAATCGAATTTTTTAAATCCTTCAGGTCCAATTTCACTCATGATGGAAAGAACAGTTGAATGACTGACTCCTTCTATTTCCATTAAATCAACTCCTCCAAAATATTGATATGCGACTTGATTCATGTCGAAAGATTTTGGGGTGTTTTTAGTAACCCTTTTATGGCCTTTAGTGGATGCTTTTAGTTTTTTTAATTCCGGATTTTTCCTGAAATACTGCTTCATAAATTGATTGATTTGATCATCACACTTGGCTATCTTTTTTTGTAGATCATTGTACATATCAAACTCCTGAGACAAGGCAAAAAGGAAATCTTTTCGCCCATTACTTTGCAATGCTTTTGCAATTTCCTCCTCAGATTTGCGACAATTGCCATGTCTTAAGGCGGCCAATTTTTGTGAATCAGTCTCACCATCACAAATTAGAGAAATGATACTTAAACCGGTCAATCCACAAATGTCATTGACCACCACATCTAACCTGAAATTCATCAAACGCAGATATTTAGCCATTTTCTTTGAGGTAGAACCTGCCATTTCTAAAAGATTTGTTCTATGTCGGCAGTAGGTTCTAAGTTGTTCAGTTGCACAATCTGGTAAAAAACTGCCACTCAGCAAACCCAAAGAATGTAATTTCTGGATCCACTGACAATCTAATACATCGGTCTTTTTACCTTTGATGTTCTTGGTGAATTTCCCATTTGCCAATAAGACATCAAAACCTGCGCTTTGCAATGCGGTAAATAGATTTTGCCAGTACGTGCCCGTCGATTCCATGGCAACGGTAGTCACGTCATTCTCTATCAGCCATTCAATTAATGCTAAATGATCTTCAGCGTAAACGCCAAATTCTCTAACATCTTTTGATCCCTGGCCAATTGCTACAAAATGAGATCTACTTCCAATATCAATCCCTGCCGCACAGGGATTAACGATCTCTAATTCCATCTTTTTCTTTTTACTCATAATAAAAAAATTAAAAATTGTTTTAAAAAAGCTTTAATGGAATGTATCTTTGGTAGAGACTATTCTGATCGGGGTTCCATCAAGTGACGGACCACCATTGAAGTCATCACAAGCCTTTGGTAGAGCGGTAAACTGAACCAAAGGCTTTTTTACATTCCGACCAGAATTGCGCACGAGCTCGTAGCATCAATAAAAAAATCGGTTTGAAATAAAGCCAGATAAATTTAGAAAATTCTTTTTTTCGTTAGCTTGGGAAGTCAGTCCTTTTTTGGGGGGACAGGGGGAATTGCTTATAACGTTTCGGCGCTACTAAATGTAGGGCCTTTTTCTCGAACAACCACGTGGCCCTATTTTTAGTAGCGCCTGTTATAAGCATTTTTTAATTGATCCATTTTTTCTATAGCCTCTTTCAATGGTACATTAAATTCCATTCCACCAATAACAGCCGGACTTCCTAATTTTTTCAGGTTTGATTTCATGAGTGCCCGTGTAATGAAGTTTTTCTTTTGTAATACTTCATTTATATCTGTTAAATGAATAACCAAAAGTTCTCGTCCCATTATTTTTTTGATTTCGAAATTTTGAATGTATTTCCACTCAATCAAACCCATCAAATTAGTGTTGTTAGTTATTCCATTTTTATTTACTTGAACAGTTTTGCGATTGATAATAACATTAATCAAACTGAGAAGTGGAATCAAACAGATTAATCCAATTAAAATAATTAATCCCTTATCTGCAAGTGTATATTTGATGGTTATAAAATAGATTAATATTATTAGAGAAATAGCATGTACAATGAAGGCCTTAATCCTTTGATTATTTGACTTATAGAAAAAAAGTTCTGTCATATTTATAATTGCTTATAACGTTCCGGCGCTAGGCTTTGGCCACTCTCACCGCAACCACATTTAAGCACCGAATTTTCAAGTATACA
>JAHKAT010000394.1 GCA_018825925.1 Bacteroidota bacterium
ATGAGTCGCCTTTCCAGCGAAAATTAAAAAACCCCACCAATCCACCTGCAAATCGGGTTTCAGGAGAATAAAAGGCCACTGGAAAACCACGAAACTTAATGCCTCCTGGTTTCACTGAATCCACTGAACTTGAAGATTTGGCCAAGGTATCATCCACGCTCGCCGCGGCTAAATTAAAATGTGTGAAAATCAGTAGGATAATGGTTAAAATAAAAAGTTTCATTATTGCTTATTCATGTTTACTAATAGGACATACGGAAAAAAATCCTTCTTGGTTGACTGCACTTTTTTGACTTTAATTTTAAAATCCCTCGGTTTAAAATTTTGCTCAAACTTTTTCGAGCCTCAATTTATTTCGTATTTTCAACTCAAATTTAATAGCGTAAAACGGCATGTCAAACCAAGAATCTGTTCAACAAAAAAGCTGGGATCCAATTTGGAACAAAGTGTTTACAGAAAATAACTGGGGGAAATATCCATCAGAAAGTTTGATTCGTTTCGTTGCTCGCAATTATTACAACCAAGAAAGATCCGAAATTCGTATTCTTGAAATTGGATGCGGTCCGGGTGCTAATATCTGGTACCTCAGTCGCGAAGGCTTTCAAGCTTTTGGGCTCGACGGTAGCTCTGTGGCAATTGCGCAAGCTCAGGAACGCTTGGATCATGAACAACTTGAAGCCACTCTTTTAGTCGGCGATATTTTAAATATTCCATACTCCGACCATTATTTTGACGCCATAATTGATGTCGAATGTTTGTACGCCAACAGCATAGAGAATGCGAAAATTATTCTTGAAGAAATGCAAAGGGTACTTAAACCTCAGGGCAAACTGTATAGCAGAACCTTTAGCGAGCGCATGTTTGTTGGAGAAAAGAACGACGAAAAAACATTTAAAACCATCAAAGAAGGTCCAATTGCAAACAAGGGTTTCACGCGATTAATGGACCGCCAAGACATTCAAAACCTATACTCAATCAACTTTAATATTGATTCGATTGATTTGGAAGAATCAACTCAAAACAATGGTGCAATTACCTTAAGTGAATATGTAATTGTAGCCTCGCGAGGCTAACTTTTTTAAATTACTTGCTCTGATCTAACTTTCTAACCATTGTTAAAATGGTAGCTAATGCTACAGTTTCACCTGTTTCATCATAACAGTCCACTAAAAACTTCACAATTCCTTTGGCGATATCGTCTTCAGACTTTTTCTCTTGGTCTATTTTTTCCTTCGCTGTAAAACGAACACCAATGGTTGCTCCCGGATAAACTGGTTTCGTAAATCGTGCTTCGTCGATACCGTAATTCAATAAAACAGGCCCTTTTTTCGGGTCGACAAACAAACCTGCCGCTTTCGATAAAATAAAGTAACCGTGTGCAACGCGACCTTCAAAAATGGTTCCTTCCAAAGATGTTTCGTCCATGTGGGCATAGAAATTATCGCCAGAAACATTCGCGAAATTTACAATATCAGCATCCGTTACAGTGTGTTTGTGGGTAAACACCGTTTCGCCAACCACAATCTCTTCAAAATGCTTTCTAAAGACGTGAGGATTGGCCTCTGGCATTTCTGCTCCTACTTGAAATTGTTCTGTAATTTGAGTAATCGTTGTTGGGTGACCTTGAATTGCCGTGCGTTGCAAGTAGTGCATTACACCGCGTTTCCCGCCCATTTCTTCGCCACCACCAGCTCTACCCGGACCGCCATGTGTCAATAAAGGCATCGGTGAACCATGTCCAGTACTTTCCTTAGCACATTGTTCATTGAGCACCAAGATACGACCGTGCATGCTCGCAGCGCCAATTACAAATTCTTTAGCTTCTTGGTCGCTTGGCGTTACGATAGAAGAGACCAACGATCCTTTCCCCATTTTTGCCAATTCAATTGCATCCTCTATCTCTTTGTAAGGCATGATGGTTGAAACTGGTCCAAAAGCCTCAATATCATGCACATCCGTTTTGTTGAATGGATCATCATTTCGGAATAAAATCGGTGAGAAAAAGGCGCCTTTTTTTGCATCAGCACCTACCACTTCCACTTCATTTGCGTTTCCAAAAACGATTTGTTGCGAAGCGGCCAATAGGTTCACATTCTCGCGAACACGCTCTACTTGCGTCATCGTAGCCAATGATCCCATTCTCACACCTTCAGCGCTAGGGTCACCAATTACAGTTGTTGCCAAGCGCGCTGTAATTCCTTTTTGCACCTCATCGATTAGATCCTCGGGCACAAATATTCTTCGAACTGCCGTACATTTTTGTCCAGCTTTTACAGTGATTTCTTTTACTGTTTCTTTAATAAACAAATCAAATTCGATGGTTCCAGGAACCGCTTTTTTACCTAGAACAGTAGCATTTAATGAATCAGCTTCAAGATTAAAAGAAACGCTTTCTTCTACTATTTGAGGTAGGCTTTTCAATTTTTTTCCGGTAGCAGCACTTCCTGTGAAAGTAACAACATCTTGACTTGAAACATGATCCAGAATTCCTCTACCTAAACCGCAAACCAATTGCAGTGCTCCCTCTGGTAAAATCTTGGAATCGATGATATCTCGCACCATCACCTCTGTCAAGAAGCAAGTAAATTCGGATGGCTTTACGATAGCTGGAACTCCTGCCATTAAGTTAACAGCGATTTTCTCCAACATTCCCCAAATTGGGAAATTAAAGGCATTGATATGAATGGCAACACCTTCTTTGGGCACCATGATGTGGTGACCGATAAAAGTTCCATTTTTTGAAAGCGGCGCAGCCACTCCATCGACATAATAGGGCAAATCGGGAAATTGACGACGTAGAGAAGCATTGGCGAATAAATTACCAATTCCTCCTTCGATGTCAATCCATGAATCCACCTTGGTGGCTCCAGTCCAAACACTTACTTCATAATAGTAAGCCTTCTTTTCCATTAAAAACAAAGCCAATGCCTTAATCATTCTTCCTCGCTCCTGAAAAGTCATTTTACGCAAAGCTCTACCCCCCGTTTTGGTGGCATATTCAATCGCACTTTTGTAATCAAATCCAGCCGAGGACGTTTCGCCGATTAGTTCACCTGTGATGGCATTGTATAAATTAGTCTCAGTTCCGGTTCCATCCATCCACTGACCATTCAAGTAACTTTGATATCGACGCATTGCTTTGATTTTTTTAGAATCGTAAAGTTAAAAAATTCGGAGGAGTGAAAAATGGATTTCTTACAAACTCCCGCATTTCGTAGTTCAAAGTGTTTTTCTTTTACCTAAAAGGAACACAAAGCTAGCACAAAGAACGCCTGAAGGTAAAAGGGCCAAATCATTTCTGATTCAGCCCTTTGTTCTATATTTTTAATCCTAAATTTTAATCTTTCGGGATTTCTTTCTTTTTAATTGGAGACAAATACAATTCAGTAGTTTCAAAATATCCTCTCTTCTCATCTTTATTACCATCTAAAATTAGCATATTATCACCTTTATTCTTCAAACGTCCTGAAGGAGAGTATATAAAACCCAATTGTTCATCGCCTACTGCTAGGTTTATATAATTTGACCTTTTATACGTTGTTTGATAAATAATTTTCTCATTCAATTTTCCGCCACTTTTTTTCAAAATTCGACTTAAAAAATCCAAACCTTGGTAGGTTGAATCTTTTAAGAATTTAGTATGAATAGTCAATAAACCATCCTTATCAAAGTCCAAATATAAATAGTCACAGGGCCATTCTTTTGTTTCTGATACAGCGTAATAAAGCGGTGAACCATCTACTGGATGCAATTTTGTAGAATCAACTTTGGCATAACCAATTAATAGGCTATCAAGTCGCCAAGCTATATTCTCTTTGACCATAAATTTACTTGACTCTTTATTACATGACTGGAATATCACAGCGCCAAAAATGAGTACTGCAAATACTAAAAGTGAAAATTTCATTTTAAAATTAGATTGGTTAAGAATTCAGTTGAATAAGTGCACTTATATTCAGGTGCAAAGGTAGTGCTCAGTTTTAAACTAGGCTTCAAGCTAGATGATTTTTTCTTTATCAATTATCACAGAGGGGGGTTCATCGAACATTTTGTGGGTTTCATCGAACATTTACCTTTTTTGAGTAAGGAGCTTCATGTTGGTTGCCAAATCATTCTTCTTAACTTAAAAACGTATAGTATCTAATAATTGTCTGATAAACAATTGTATGCGTTAAATTTGGCAGAAACATTAAAAAGTTCAAAACATATGTGCAACCTTTTTATTCTAGAAAACCTGTCAAGTGGTTTATCTTTGGGAAAATTTGAATTGAAAGACATCTCGAGAATAAGGAGTTTTTCAGAATAATCAAGAAATGATAAAACATTCAAAAGTAGAAGAGTTAATCCATGTTTCCATTGAGAATACCGATTTTTCCTACAGAATACCACTTCAGAAACTTGGAAAAACAATCAAATGGGTGATTGGAAAGAATGAAACAGAAGGAATTGCCTTGAGAAATGTTTCTATTTGGACCTTGAAATTATTCACTAAAAATGTAACTGACTTGAAATATGTTGAGGAATTTCAAGAAATTATGCAGCACTATGTCCCGAAAAACTCTATCGATTGGAACGAGACATTATTGGCTTTAGAGGTTCAAAACGAATACAACAAGTTAAAGCATTCTGAAATGGAAGAGTCTGAACTAATTTCAATTTTGGAAAACAAATTTAAAATTGGTTAAGGCTTTCGTATAATCCAACAACGGTTAGTGGTTCATGTATACAGATAGCTATTAAACTAAAAAAACGCTCTAACTTCCATTCCTCCCGAATGGATTGTTTTGTTGTTTTCTGATTTACGGCCAGCATATTGAATAGACAACTGAAGATTTTTGGATAATGAGCGCTGATAACCAGCATTCCAGGTAAAATTTAAACCTGTTTTTAATCCTTCCAAAAGTTCAAAACCCAAGGCGCTGTTGGCGTTTCCATTGGATTTGATTTGTATGGTTTTGAAACCGGCCAATAAACTTCCTTTTTCAGCTTGATTCAGTTTAATATCCGTATTTAATTCTCCCAAATAAGCAAATTCACCGCCTAACTTGGGGTCGTTAAACTTCTCAGTGTACTTGCCTCCAACGGTCCATCTAAAAGTTGTATTAGGCTGAAAAGCAACCGATGGCTCTACAAATTGGTAACGCAAATTATAATTTCGCCCAGCCGTATAATCTGCACTAACTTGTTTGGATCCTTGCTGATACGTGCAGGCCAAAAGTAATTTTCGGAATACATTTAGTTGTGGTTTTACTTCGTGGTATTCCTGCGCTCTTCCGTCAAAACCACTGGCCAACAAGGTTTTTGATTGATTGTTTTGGAAACTGTATTCGGCAGAAAAAATACTTGAAATTCGGTTAAAATATACAGTGTTTCTGAAGTTGGTACTGGTCGAAATCAATTGCGTGTCCCGCACATTAGTCAAGCGTGGGTCCAAAGCTTCAAAACCGTTGACACCACTTGTTTTTTTGGTTGTTCTAAATCGTGTTTGAGTAGACACCAACGACAAGGCTTTCAAAAATCCAACTTTATTTGCCCACAGTCGCTCTGGTCGCCAAGCAACACTTTGATTTAACTCGTTTGAAAAAGTTTTTACATATACATTGCTAGGGGTAAACACGCGGATATAACTTGCTTGATCAACAAATTGAGCTACCTCAAACTCATTCAAATCCTTTATTCCATCACCGTTGTAATCGATCCACGTATAAATTCCTTGTCCATCATTCACCTTGATGTACAAAAACTCTTTTCTCAATTCTAATCCAGAGCCGGCTTCATAAAAATTACTGAAAGTCAAAGCGCTTTTCCAGGCTCTTATTTCGTAATCAACTCTACCAAGCAAACTATTTTCGGGTGTTAAATTCACCAAAACTGTATCCAAAATCTTTAAGGTTCGATAATTCGCCAACAAGGTCAGGCGTTGATTTTCTAGATTCCGCGCACTCCATTCTCCTCCGATAGTTGTTGCTTTTGCAGTTGGTCGAAGAATCGTGCTGTCGGAAATCCAATCGTATCGTTCTCTATAAAAGGCCTTTAGCAAGAAATTGGAAGAATCATTGTTTTGTGCGTAGGCTTGATAATCGTAAAAGCGGTAACTGTTTCTCGCCAACTTAAATCCAGATCCTTGGTATCTATTTTCCTCAAAATCATCCTGATAACCCAAGCGGATAGGACCAAAACCTTGTGAAATATTCGCTTTGTGACGGTTGAAAGAATTGTTGGTCGGCTCTAAAGCTTGCAAATAACTACCCGTCCACAAGGCAGCAAATCCTTTGGAATTTATATTCCCACTAGTACCTGCTCGATACCCTTCAAAAGCCGAACCGATATTATAGCGTTGTCCTTCCACCTGTATGTTTCCAAATTGCGAACGAGAAACCTCTGCCGAAAGCACCGAATAGAACTGTTCACCAGTATAACCAGCGTTTCGTACATTCCAATCACGATCAAATTCAACCGCTCTAAATTGTTGAATAGGTTTAAAGTTGACGTCCAAATATTCGAAAGTTCCTTTGTTTATTAATTTCCAGGGGCGCAAAGAATCTCCGAATTCTCGCTTGTATTCTAGCCCAAATTTATTCGCATAGCCTTGGTCGTCTTTTTGATCCAAGCGTGAAAAGGTATTTATGTCGTTAATAGAGACGGCAGCCTCATTTTCAATAGTCCATCGTTTTGAAATTCGATAGCGGACGCCGGTATTGATCAATTGTGTTTTTTTAGGTGTTGCCAGCAAACGCGCGGCAATGAAATCTCCTTGTGAAACGCCGGCGATCGGCGCCACCCAGCGATACACCCTACCCAAGGCATTAAAATTTGAGAAAACATAATCTCCGTTTCCTTGTCCAACATTAATAAAAACGGCCCTATACAACGCGCTATCTTGGTTTACCGTGTACACCAAAACGCTATCGTACCCGAGGCTATCCCGCAAAGCATAAAGTACTTGGTTATCGACAAAGCCTATAGAATCTATGCTAGAAGCTCTTGCCAATTGCAAGCTGTCGCCAATGGTGGACAAATATCGTTTTTGATCGAAACTCAAATCCTGTTGTAAGGACTGATTTTTCGCATCTTGTTCGGAGTAACCATTGAGCCAAAAATCCAGTTTTGGTCCTTCGTAGGAAATTGAAGTTTGTAGAATAGATCGAGCATAATTTTGATCGGAGTATTGAAACTCTATCACTATCCTAGAATCTTTAGTAATCAAATTTCTACTCGTAAAAGTTACCTCTGCTGTGTTGTAATTCACTGTATAGTCAAATTCTTGACCCCTATCAAGTAAGCGACCATCAATGAAAACTTGTTCTGTTCCGGATAAAACAATAATAAACGGCTCATTTTCAGCGCCTGTCAACCTATACGGACCTTGATTTCCTTCCACTCCTTGAATGATTTGTCGGTTAAATTTACCACGAGAAAGGGCTCCACTAAACTGCGTGTTCCAGCGGCGAGTACTGTCGATTATAATTGCATTTTCAAACGTAAGTCCCTGAGCTCTTTTTTGATAGGTAAGAAAATAACCCTTTGGTTTTCGCAACCAAAAATCTCCGGCGATTAATTTGAATTGATCATTGTATAGTTGGACAAAAACTTGGTCAAATTCGCGCAATTGGTTGGTGTTTCCATCGGGTTGAATCGGTAAGTTATCGTCTGTTAACACCGCCAATAGTTTTAAGTTGGGGGCAATATCTCCCGATAATTCGAGGTTTAAACTTGAGTTAATCCCCAAATTCTGGTTGTTCCCAAATGTGATTCCCCTTGAAATACTTCCTGATTTATTCAAACCACTTCCCCCAAAAACATCCGGATTTGCCGGAATATTTTGAAATAAAAACTTTTCTCGGTCTCCTTTATTTTGATTGTAAATCATTGAAGTGTCGCGCTTTTGATAAACAAGTGTCCGAGGGATTTGAAGTACTCGATATTCTATTAAATACTCAGCGTTACATTTTTGAAAAATCGATAATTTTCCTGAGCCGTAATTGTAATTAAAATCAGCCGAGTTCAAGAAATTAGAATCGCATTTGATGCGTATTGAATTGGGATATATCAATAATGAATCGAGGAGGATAGAGTCGCTTTCCGACCAAGAGATTTGTCGTAAATTATTTTCCTGGCCCCATACTTTTGGGGTTCCCCAAAGCATCACTAAAAACAGTATGGCCAAGTCAATTCGCTTCATTACTACGAATGTACAACGCAGGAGACTTATTTTCTGTATGAATGGCGAGAAATAAAGTCGACCCCACTTCGGTGTTAAAAAAAGTTAAGCCCCTGAATCTGTGGTTTTCTGACCGTACTTTCGTGTAAAAATCAATCAAATTTTGTGAAGAACCTACGTTTCAATTTTGTCACCCTTTCCGTTGGAATTGCACTTTTGGCTCTATTCGTCATCCAAATATTCCAAGTTGCCCAGCTCTATGATCGAGAGAATTTTCAATTTAAAAGAAAATTAACGACCACACTTGAGAAGGTGGCTTTACAGCATGAAAAGGCAGAAGATTATCGTCGTTACATGCAAATCGTAAACAAAGATTTTAGTGGTCAATACAAAGACATATTAAAGGAAGAGTTTCAAAATTTATTGAGTTTACAAGAGTCTATTTCCATAAAAGACACCTCAATTATAGAAGCGGATGGCATACATGATTATTTATTAATTAAAGGACGTTCTTTTGATTCTATTTCAGGAGTATCGGCCGAACATAGAGTATTGGCGCGTGATGTGCGACAATTGAGAGAATTATTTGACCGTCAAAACAATCGATTGCCTAAAAATGATTCCACAGCGATAAGCATACAATTGGATCAAAAAGTTTTACAGAATATTTTTCGCAAGGCAAAGTTTGTCAATGAAATGATGGTGGAAACGTTTCGAAACAATGTATATGCGGCGCCCTCAGAACGAGTAGATATTGAATTTTTAGATACTTTAATTAAAAATGAATTGAGAGCTGGAAAATTACCAATAGACTACCAATTTGTGATCCTCGATGAAAATTTAGAGCCGATTAAATTTAAACTATCTCCAAAAAATTATCTTTTAAAATTAGACACCAATTTAACGGTGTATAGTCGCACGGAATTATTTCCAAGTAATATTCTGGAGGACGAATTGGAACTCCACGTTTATTTCCCGACTAAATTTTCGTTTATACTAAAAGAAATGTTGGCTTCAATAGGCGTAACACTTGCATTGGTATTGATTATCGTTATCACTTTGGTTTTCATGTTTCGCACGATTCAATACCAGAGAAAAGTGGATGAAATGAAAAATGATTTCATCTCAAATATGACCCATGAATTCAAAACTCCCATCTCAACAATCTCTTTGGCATGCGAGGCTATGAACGATGAAGGCATGATGGGGCAATCCATAAATCAAACTCGTCCGTATGTTAAGATGATCGACGACGAAAACAAAAGATTGGGTTTGCTTGTTGAACGAATACTGCAAAGCGCTGTTTTAGATCGTGGAAAAGTGGAGTTGAAACGAGAAAAAATTGTGATAAATTCAGTGGTATACGATGTTGTGGAAAATGCTCGGCTGAAGATAGACTCATTGATGGGACGATTGGATGCCCATTTTCCGCACTTCGAACTAATTGTCGAAGCAGATCAAATGCACTTGGCGAATTGTTTATCAAACTTGTTAGACAACGCCATTAAATATAGTAAAGGAAAGCCAGATGTAACCGTTCACCTGCGCCAAGAGAAAAATCGAGTTATTGTAGAGGTAACAGATAAAGGCATAGGGATTAAAGCGGAGCATATTGACAAGATCTTTGATAAATTGTACCGTGTTCCAACGGGAAACATACACAATGTAAAAGGATTTGGTTTAGGCTTGAGTTACGTAAAATCCGTTGTGGATATGCACGATTGGAAAGTGGATGTAAAAAGTATTTTTGGTGAAGGCTCAACATTTTTGCTTTCAATACCGTTATATGAAGAATAGATAATAAGAAAACAAAAAGAAGATGAAAATTTTATTAGCAGAAGACGATCAAAACTTAGGTGATTTGTTGGCAAACTTCCTTAAAAACAAAGGATTTCAGGTGAGTTTAAAAAGAAATGGCAAAGAGGCGTTTGATGAATATAATTCGAATTCTTATGATTTTTGCATTTTCGATGTAATGATGCCAGAAATGGACGGATTTACTTTGGCTAAAGAAATAAGAGAACTAGATAAAAAAGTTCCTATTCTTTTTCTAACTGCCAAATCAATGAAAGAAGATAAATTGGAAGGTTTTTCTGCCGGCGGAGATGATTATTTAACCAAGCCGTTTAGCATGGAAGAATTATTAGCCCGTATTACCGCTATTTCAAGACGTACCCATCTTGACGAAAATCAAGACGATGAAAAATACATGGTTGGTAAGATTAAATATGAACCTACTTTTAGAATTTTACACCTAGAAGAAGGAAATAAAAAACTTACCACCAAAGAAAATCAATTGCTTCACTTATTAATCAAAAACAAAAATGAAATCTTGGATCGTCAAGCTACGCTAAGAGCAATTTGGGGAGATGATAATTATTTCAATGGTCGAAGCATGGATGTATACATTGCAAAAATCAGAAAAATGCTGAAAGAAGATCAGTCTGTGGAGATCATGAATATTCACGGCAAAGGATTTAAGCTGGTGACGAAAGAAGCATAAATTCTTGCTTTTCCCATTTTCATTTACTAGATTTAAGTTCTAATTTGTTTAAATGAAAGGTGTTAGACGATTTCAACGTACTCTATTTACAGTTTTACTTGGAATAAATGTTTTTGCTTTTTCTCTTTCCTTTTACAAGGATTTGGGTCTATCCCTCTGGTATTCGTGCAGCGCAATGATTATTGCTATAGCGGTACTTTTATCAATTTCCTATTTAAAGAAAACAATCAATTCAAAGAAAAAACTTCCATTTTCTCAATCATCCAAGCAGAATTAATATCTTCATAGACTCAATTTTATCTATGAAAAAATATTTTCTATTCATTGCGCTCCTATTCAACATTTTAGCGCCCAATTTTTCTATCGCTCAAGACCATCTCACTCCCGAATTATTATGGAAATTAGGTCGTTTAAACGGTGGCGATCTTTCTCCTGACGGACAAACAGTGCTTTATACTGTTTCCTACTACAATATGGAGGTAAACTCTGGCAATACCGATATTTACACCTATCATATTCCCAATAAAAAAATTCTGCAAATCACCAATACCCCTTTTAACGAATTTGAGGTGAAATGGGCGCAAAATGGAGATATTCTTTTTCTAAGTCCAGAAGCTGGAAGTATTCAATTGTATCGCATTAGCAATAAAGGATTGGGAAAAACGCAAGTTTCGGCTTTCACAGGTGAAGTGGAAGGTTTTGTTTTGTCGCCGGATGAATCTAAAATTGCCACCCTACAAAGCGTACAGGTCAAGCCTACCTTAACAGAAATATATCCCGATTTACAAAAAGCAAATGCGCATATCGTAGACGATTTACACTACAGACATTGGAATCAATGGACCAATGAATACATTCCTCACATTTTTATAGGACCAAAAAACGCTGATAATCTATATGTAGATGGTCAGGATATTCAAAAAGGTGAAAAATTTGCAGGGGTGATGCTCCCTTTTGGTGGTTCAGAGGGAACTTGTTTTTTAAACAATGATCAATTTGTGTATGCCTCTAAGAAAAAATTGGGGAAAGAATTTGCATTTAACACCAATAATGGATTGTATTTACATGATCTTGCGAAGAACACAACTGTTGATATATCTACCCCGAATAATGGTTACGACAATGCTCCTGCATTATCACCTAATGGAAAACAATTGGCTTGGTTGGCGATGGGGAAAAACGGCTTCGAAGCAGATCGAAACGTATTGCAAGTTTATGATTTGACTACTAAAACAATAAAAGCACTTCCATTAAACCAAGACCTGACTGTGGATCAATTTAGTTGGAAAAAAGATGGAACCGGATTCTTATTTGTCGCGCCTTTCAGAGGCGTTAATCAGTTATTTCAATCTGATTTATCAGGAAAAGTGCTGCAGCTGACAACCGGAAAAATGAACGTTGTTCATTATTCTGAAGGGAAAGACCGGATTATCTTAGGTTTACAGTCAATTACAGCGCCCACAGATTTGTACAGTTTCTCAAAAAGCACCAAGACCATTGAGCGATTGACTCAAATTAACCAAGAACTTCTTTCCAATATCAGTTTGCCAAAAGTAGAAGAGCGTTGGGTAAAAACAAGTGATGGCAAAGAAATGTTGACTTGGGTTGTTTTGCCTCCAAATTTTGATGCTACTAAAAAATATCCCACGCTTTTGTATTGCCAAGGTGGACCTCAAAGTATGGTCAGTCAATTCTTTTCTTACCGATGGAATTTGATGTTGATGGCCTCGCAAGACTACATTATTGTGGCTCCTAACCGTCGTGGACTTCCAGGATTTGGTCAGGAGTGGAATGATGCTATTTCAAAAGATTGGGGAGGACAACCCATTCGCGATTATTTAGCCGCCATTGATGATATGTCGAAAGAGTCCTATGTCGACCAAGATCGTCTTGGTGCCGTTGGAGCTTCTTATGGAGGTTATTCCGTTTATTATTTAGCAGGAATTCACGAAAAAAGATTTAAAACTTTTGTTTCGCATTGCGGCCTTTTCAATTTAGAAAGTTGGTATGGTACGACAGAAGAGTTGTTTTTTGCCGATTGGGATATCGGTGGGCCGTATTGGAAACAAGAAAATAAAGAGTTGTACGAAAAAAACAGTCCGCACAAAATGGTCGGAAAATGGGACACTCCAATTTTAGTAATTCATGGTGGAATAGATTTTAGAGTACCAGAATCTGAGGGAATGCAGGCTTTTCAGGCTGCTCAAATCCTTGGTTTGAAGAGCAAATATCTTCATTTTCCTACGGAGGGGCATTGGGTTCAAAAACCTCAAAATGGGCTTTTGTGGCAGCGAGAATTTTTTAAATGGCTAGATGAAGACCTAAAGGATTAAATCATTGTCAAAAACATAAGAAACACTAACTTTATCGCCTTTCTATTTAGGCATTAATACGAAGCACAGCATGTGGCAAAAAATTGCGAATCTAATTTTACGTAATCGTCTCTTTATAATAGGCGCAATTACCTTGTTAACCGTATTTTTCGGCTATCATGCAATGACAGGTCTTAAAATAGACAACAAGTATGGAAACATGCTTCCAAAGTCATCCCCTGCGCAAAGCAGTTATCTCAAGTTTAAAGAGATGTTTGGTGAAGATGGTAGTGCATTGGTTTTGTGTATCAACAACGACTCCTTATACAACGAGCGCAACTTTCTGAAATGGAAAGAGCTTGGGGATTCAATTCTTCAATACAACGGGGTTGAATCTATCGTCAGTGAAGCCACTTTGTTTACCATACACAACAATAAAGCTGAAAACAAGTTTGAGGCGAAACGTATTTTTTCTGACATCACTTTCCAAGAAAAAAGTGTAGAGGACATTTTCAAGGAAATACGTAGAAACCCTGTTTACCAAAATGTTTTATACAGTGACACTGCCAAGGTATCATTGATGTTGATTGGGATAGACGAAAAATATCTGGCCGATCAAAAAAAGGCTGATGTGGTCATCGATATCGAGAAAGTTGCAGCCGCTTACGAACCCTATTTCGGAAAAATAAGATACGCTGGTCTTCCTCATTTAAGGGTTATCATTGGAAAAAAGGTCATTAATGAAATGTACATTTTCATTGGTTTATCTATTGGATTCACCTCACTTCTATTGTGGTTGTTTTTCCGTTCTGTACGGGTAGTAATGATTTGTAATATCGTTGTTTTTATCTCCGTTGTTTGGTCTATGGGGTCTATTGGGTTAATGGGTTTCAATATTTCTATTTTGATGGCCCTTATTCCACCATTGATGATTGTAATAGGAATTCCCAACTGTATTTTCCTTCTAACCAAGTATCATCAAGAGTTTAGGCAACATGGAAATAAAGTAAAAGCGCTGTCGCGAGTAATACAAAAAATTGGTACGGCTACCTTTTTGACCAATTTTACCACGGCCTTAGGTTTTAGCACCTTTATTTTTACAAATTCTGAAAAACTAACGGAATTTGGTATTGTTGCTTCTATCAATATTATCGCCGTTTTCTTTATTTCAATAACTATTCTGCCAATTGTTCTTTCCTTTTCCAAAGAACCTAAATACAGACATTTAAAGCATCTCGACCGCAAGTTTGCGAATGGTTTAATCAATAAAATTATCCATTTAACCATTGCCCGTCGTAAATTAGTTTACACCACGGTCATCATTGTTG
Source organism: Bacteroidota bacterium (assembly GCA_018825925.1). Lineage (GTDB taxonomy): Bacteria > Bacteroidota > Bacteroidia > Flavobacteriales_D > Crocinitomicaceae > UBA2040. Next base: position 14,305 of record JAHKAT010000394.1, read on the forward strand.
TTGGTTTAAGTATCGTTGGACTATTCAAAATTGAAGCAACAGGAAATATTACCAGTGATTTGCCCGAAGGAAATCAGATTCTGCAGGATGTTGAATTTCTTCAGGACAAGTTTGGAGGAGCTATTCCATTTGAAATAATGATCGATTACAAGGCCAAACCGCGTTTGTTTTCGAAAGATTTATTAGAAAAGGTAGAAGCTGTTCAGGAAAGATATTCTGCTGATTCCCTTTTTGCAAAATCCTTGTCTATAGTCGACTTCATCAAGGTCATTAATATGGCCTATTATGGAAATGATCCAAATCAATATCGTTTGATTAGTTCGAGAGATAAATTGCGTTTAAAAAAATACCTCGATAATTTCAATATGACCAATGCCAATGGCGGTGGATTTTCCATTAAAGAATTAGTAGATACATCCAGAACCACCTTGCGTATTCGAACTCAAATGAGAGACATCGGTTCGTATGAAGTAGCTCAAAAAGTGGATTCCATGAAGGTGCGTATTGATAGTTTATTCAATCCTGGCCGCCCAGAAAACGAACGCTTATTCACCTTAATTAAAAAAGGGAAACAAGAATACATTGATTCTTTGATATTTGGAAATCCAAGTATCTATAATGAATTAACCTCGCTTTACTCCAAAGGCGATGAGGAAAAGCAGTATGCCTTTGACATGGATCCTGACAAAATCAAAAACTATTATTCGAACAAAGGTTTCGAGGATTCTTTGCGCTTGGCAATTGACAAAGATTATTATGACATTCAATTGACAGGAACAGCAGTTGTAGCGTCAGAAGGAACCCAATATTTGGTCATCAACCTATTTACTTCCTTATTGTATGCCATTCTTGCAATTAGTATTTTAATGGCCATCCTGTTCCGTTCCTGGCGTATGGTTATTATCTCTTTGATTCCCAATTTAATTCCCCTGCTATTTACCGGTGGAATTATGGGTTGGTTCGGTATACCTCTTAAACCTTCTACCCTTTTGGTTTTCTCTATTGCCTTTGGTATTTCGGTAGATGACACCATTCACTATCTGGCAAAATATCGTCAAGAGCTTAAGCTCAAAAAGTTTGATATTAAACAGTGCGTTATTTTGGCCATTCGCGAAGCAGGTTTGGGTATGTTTTACACCTCCATCGTACTATTCTGTGGATTTAGTGTGTTTATGATGTCTGAATTTGGAGGCACTAAAGCATTAGGTTTGTTGATTTCGTTGACCTTGTTAGTAGCAATGATTACCAACTTACTAGTCTTGCCTTCCCTGTTACTTTCTTTAGAAAAACGGATTACAACCAAATCCTTCACAGAGCCGTATTTTGATGTGTATGATGAAGAATCAGACATGGATTGGGATGATTTAAAAATCGAGAAAAACAACGATAAAGAATGAAAGGAATTATCCTAGCAGGAGGTTCTGGTACACGCTTGCACCCTCTTACTTTGGCCATGTCCAAACAAATGATGCCTATTTACGACAAACCGATGATTTATTATCCTTTGTCGATTTTGATGAGTGCAGGCATACGCGAGATTTTAATTATTTCAACGCCTCACGATTTGCCTAATTTTGAAAAACTTTTAGGCGATGGTAGCACCTTGGGCTGCCAATTTGAATATGAAGTTCAAGAAATTCCAAACGGTTTAGCACAGGCTTTTGTTATCGGTGAAAAATTTATTGGCGACGATAATGTTGCTTTAATACTTGGCGACAACATCTTTTATGGCGTAGGAATGGATGCTCTTTTGCGCGACAATACAAATCCGGAAGGAGGTGTTGTTTACGCTTATCACGTTAGCGATCCCCGCAGATATGGTGTGGTAGAGTTTGATGAAAATATGAACGCTATTTCTATTGAAGAAAAACCTGAAAACCCAAAGTCTAAATTTGCAGTGCCAGGCTTGTATTTTTACGACAATTCTGTCATAGAAATTGCAAAAAACTTAAAACCTTCTCCTCGTGGTGAATATGAAATAACGGATGTAAATGCCGAGTTTTTACGTCGCGGAAAATTGAAAGTAGCAGTGCTTGACCGAGGTACAGCTTGGCTTGATACAGGTACGTTCGAATCGTTAATGCAAGCTGGCCAATTCGTACAAGTTATCGAGGAAAGACAAGGCTTAAAAGTAGGGTGTATAGAAGAAATTGCCTACCAAAACAAGTGGATTTCCAAAGAACAGTTGAAAAATATTGCTGAGCCTTTGCAAAAAAGTGGGTATGGTGATTATCTAATGGATTTGATTCAATAATGGATAGTATTCAACGTCTAGGCAGTTTAGTTCAAGCACAATTTGACGCTTACAATTGGAAAATTGAACCCAAAAGATTGTATGCACCCATCGATTATTTTTTGCAATTAGGCGGAAAACGAATGCGTCCAATTTTGACCCTTATGTCCACCGAATTATTCAATGCTAAAGCTGAAATTGCTATTCCGGCTGCAATGAGTGTGGAGTTGTTTCATAATTTTTCATTGATTCACGATGATATTATGGACGATGCTCCGCTGCGTAGAAAAAAGAAGACCGTTCATGAAAAATGGGATCTAAATACTGCGATACTTTCTGGGGATGTATTATTAATCAAGGCCTATCAAGAACTCGCAAAACAAAATACCAAACACGTTCCAGAATTACTTCATTTGTTCAATCAAACCTCTGTAGAAGTTTGTGAAGGACAGCAAATGGATATGGATTTTGAAAAACGAAAAAACGTTTCCATTTCAGAATACATCGAAATGATTCGACTTAAAACTTCTGTATTGTTAGGTTGCGCCTTGGAAATGGGAGCTATCATCTCTGATGCAAATGAAAAGGATAGAAAGAAAATTTATTCCTTTGGCCAAGATCTAGGGATCGCATTCCAAATTAAGGACGATTTGCTGGATTTGTATGGAGATCCCGAAAAATTTGGCAAACAAATAGGCGGAGATGTTATCGCTAATAAAAAAACACTTCTTTATTTATTGGCAAAAGAAAATGCTACTCCAGAGGTCTTGAAAAAGATTGCAAAACTGGAAAAAATAAAAAGTAAAAAAGTAAAAGTACGCGAATTCCAACTGTTATTCATGCAGTTAAATGTACCTAAAATGGCCCAAACATATATGGACCAATATGCTGCAAATGCAATGTATGCTTTAGAATCAATACAGGTGAAGCAGGAGAACAAAACTGCACTTATAGAACTCTCCGCTTATCTCATGCAAAGAGAGAACTAACCGTTACGAAACGGATAGATGCTTGATTAACTGAATTTTAACTTTCGATTAATGCTGATAGAATGGGTCATCCTTGTAGATGATCATTTTAGGTAGAATTGATTCAATCAAAACATAAAAACCATCCGTTAACAAACGGATATGTTTTTGAATAACAGCTATTTATGTGTTTTAACCAATCTGCTTTTCAGCGTCTCATAAATGAAAACTACACCCAAAAGCATGTCGTAATTATAAAATAAATCCTCTAAAGGAATGGTTATCAACCGCGGCCCCATAATATGTTGTGCGCTATACCAAACCACAGGTTCATTGGTTACCATTCCTG
>JAHKAT010000395.1 GCA_018825925.1 Bacteroidota bacterium
CGTGTGCTCTTCCGATCTCTCTTGGTCCTGAATTGCCCGCAATGTATTGATTGTCTTTTCAATAGATTGTGAATAAACTTCGTTTTTACTAGTAGTTTCCAATGAAAGATTCAACATTTCAAGAAATTTTTCTCTGTTTTGAATCCATTGATCTAGCTTGTCATTCATACTTGTATTATAAAAGTTAAAATCTGATGTTTTTAATTTGATGAGGTAAAAATATGACCAAATATTAAGTTCTCCAAAAAATATGCACGCATATTAAAATATGCTATAAAATTCAAAGCACTTTTCTGTGTCGTAACATTGATTTTAATTTATTAATTTTGCAGCAACAACTTATAAAGAAAGGTGGAGGGACTGGCCCTGCGAAACCTTGGCAACCTCCTCCCATGGAAAGGTGCCAAATCCGATTCATGGTAACATGGAAAAGATAAGTTTGGGAATTCCCACATCCTCTTCGTAAGTATTTTTTTAAATTATGCATTTGATAGAAAAAATTCTTGGCGAACGTATTCTTGTCCTAGATGGAGCAATGGGTACAATGATTCAGAGATACACATTAACGGAAGAAGATTTTAGAAGAAATTGGTTCGAAAATCACCCTCATCCATTAAAGGGAAATAATGATTTATTGTCCCTGACTCGACCAGATATTATTCGTGAAATTCATGCTGAATATTTACAAGCGGGTGCAGATATTATTGAAACAAACACCTTCAGTGGAACAACCGTTGCTCAGGCCGACTATCACCTCGAACATGCCGTTTATGATATTAATTACCATTCGGCAAAAATTGCGAGAGAAGTCTGCGACGAATACACGAAAAAAACACCAGAGAAACCAAGGTTTGTAGCTGGCTCTATCGGACCAACAACAAAATTGTCTTCGATGTCACCCGATGTAAATGACCCTGGTTATCGCTCTATTACTTTCGATGAATTGGTAGTAGCATTTAAACAACAAACGGAAGGCTTATTGGATGGCGGAGTAGATTTACTTCTCGTTGAGACTGTAACCGATACCTTAAATGCAAAAGCAGCATTATTTGCCATCGACATGGTGTTTGAAGAAAGAAATTTAACCGTTCCTATAATGGTTTCGGGTACAATAACGGACCAAAGTGGTCGAACTTTAACAGGGCAAACTACAGAAGCTTTCTTGATTTCAGTGCAACACATGCCTTTGCTCAGCATCGGTTTAAATTGCGCACTAGGAGCCGAAATGATGCGACCTTATTTACAGGTACTGAACAAAAAAAGTCCTTTTGGCGTAAGCGCGCATCCCAATGCTGGTTTACCAAACGAGTTTGGACAATACGACGAATCAGCTGAAATGATGGGAGAACAAATCAAGCAGTTTTTAGAAGAAGGTTTGTTGAATATCATTGGTGGTTGTTGTGGAACAACACCCGAACACATTAAAGTGATTTCAGATTTAGCTAAAAATTATTCACCACGCACAGCTCATTTAGACAAAACACATGCCTAACCAACAAATAACCTTACAGCTTTCAGGACTCGAACCTGTTTATGTTACTCCAGAGTCCAATTTTATAAATATTGGTGAACGTACGAATGTTACCGGTTCGAGAGCATTCTTGCGGATGATAAAAGAGGATGATTTTGAGGCAGCTCTCGCTGTTGCTCGCGACCAAGTGGAGGGGGGCGCCCAAATCATTGATATCAATATGGATGAAGGCATGATTGATGGAAAGGAAGCAATGATCAAGTTTTTGAATTTAATTGCTTCAGAGCCAGATATTTCACGTGTTCCAATAATGATTGATAGTTCTAAATGGGAAATCATTGAAGCCGGATTGAAATGTATACAAGGGAAGGGTATAGTGAATTCAATTTCTTTAAAAGAAGGAGAGGAAACTTTTATTGCTTTGGCCAAAAAAGTTAAACGGTATGGAGCGGCAGTGGTCGTTATGGCATTTGATGAAGACGGGCAGGCTGATTCTTATGAACGACGAATCGAGATATGTGAACGCTCCTACGATATTTTAACCAAAAAAGTAGGTTTCCCGGCAAATGACATCATTTTTGATCCTAATATTTTTCCAGTAGCAACTGGGATGGAAGAACACAATAATAATGCTCTCGATTTTTTCAAGGCTACGAAATGGATACGAGAAAATTTGCCAGGAGCCCATGTTAGCGGTGGGGTTTCCAATGTGTCTTTTTCATTTAGAGGAAATAACTCTGTTCGTGAAGCCATGCATGCAGCATTTTTATACCACGGCATACAACATGGGATGGACATGGGAATTGTAAACCCTACAATGTTAGAGGTGTATCAAGAAGTGGATAAGGACTTGATGACTTTTATCGAAGATGTTTTATTGAACCGCAGACCCAATGCCACAGAGCGTTTGCTCGAATATGCCGAAACAGTTAAGGGCGACGGAAAGAAACGAGAAATTGACTTGGCTTGGCGTGAAGAAAGCGTTGAAAATAGACTAGCCCATTCTTTGGTAAAAGGAATAGTTGAGTTTATTGATCTTGATATTGAAGAATGCCGACTGAAATACCCGCAACCTATTACAGTGATTGAAGGTCCGTTGATGGATGGAATGAACATCGTTGGTGATTTGTTTGGAAGTGGAAAAATGTTCTTACCCCAAGTAGTTAAGTCTGCCAGAGTTATGAAAAAAGCCGTGGCGTATTTATTACCATTTATTGAAGCTGAAAAAAATGGCAAACGAGAAGCTGCTGGCAAAATCCTTTTGGCAACGGTTAAAGGAGATGTTCACGACATAGGGAAAAACATCGTGGGAGTGGTCCTTGGTTGCAATAATTATGAAGTAATTGATTTGGGGGTTATGGTACCAACGGAAAAAATTATCCGCACCGCCATTGAAGAAAATGTAGACGTAATAGGCTTAAGTGGTCTAATCACACCCTCACTCGATGAAATGGTAACCGTAGCGAAAGAAATGCAATTGGCTAACTTAAACATCCCTTTATTAATAGGAGGTGCAACAACCTCTCGAGTGCATACTGCAGTAAAAATAGAACAGAACTATCTGAATAGTCAAACAGTGCATGTTCTCGACGCTTCAAGATCGGTGACTGTGGTCGAAAGTTTGCTAGGCCATAAAAAGGAATTATTTGTGAACACCTTGAAAGCTGACTATGCCAAATTAAGGGAACATCACGAGAAGCATAAAAAAGCAAAAAAAATAATTCCACTTTCTGAAGCAAGGAAAAAAGCCCTGCAATTGGATTTTAGTGCAGAAAAAATAGTTCGACCTAAAAACTTAGGAACGACGGTGTATAATAATTATGATTTAAACGAGATTAAAGAATATATCGATTGGACGCCATTCTTTCAAACTTGGGAACTCCATGGAAAATATCCAGCAATTTTAAAAGATGAAGTTGTGGGTGAAGCAGCGGAGAAATTATTTAAGGATGCTTTGGCTATGTTGGACAAAATCATAGATGAACAATGGATTGAGGCAAGAGCAGTTGTAGGGATTTTTCCAGCTAATTCCGTAGGTGATGACATTGAAATTTACAGTGATGAAAAACGAACCGATATCGTCCATGTTTCGCGCACATTACGTCAACAGTCAGAAAAAACAGCCTTAGCTCCTCAGCTTGCTTTAAGTGATTTTATTCAACCGAAATCATTGAATGAAAATGTAGATTATATTGGAGGGTTCGTGGTTTCAACAGGCTTTGGTGTTGATGAAAAAGCCAAAGAATTTGAAAAAGATCACGATGATTATTCCTCCATTATGGTAAAAGCACTAGCGGACAGGATGGCGGAAGCATTTGCTGAATTAATGCATTACAAAGTAAGAACAGAAATTTGGGCTTACGCCACGGATGAAAACCTACCAAATGAAGATTTAATTGCTGAAAAGTACATAGGTATTCGTCCTGCACCTGGTTATCCAGCATGTCCAGATCATACCGAAAAAACAGGATTATTTGACCTATTAGGCGCCACGGAAATTACAGGCGTAGCACTTACTGAAAGTTTGGCCATGATGCCTGCGGCCTCAGTCAGCGGTTGGTATTTTGCACATCCCGATTCAAAGTATTTTGGCGTTGGAAAAATAGGAATGGATCAAGTAAATGATATCGCCGCTCGTAAACAAGTGGAAGTTGATGTAATGAAACGATGGTTAGGGACTGTTTTAAGAGATTGATTAATGAAAAGGTAACTCGCTTTATATGATCTTCAGATGAATTTAAAATCTATTTCAATAGAAATAGTTAGAAATTTAAATATGTTTTTTTACTAAAACAAACAATTATTAATTTCTGTTATTTAAATTAATACAATTCTTTGCATAGCTACTGATAACCTTGTCGGCAGGTTAATAGGCACTACTTCAGTGAAGTTAACAACCTTATGCGCGCTTACAAAAACTAACTGCATCTTATATAAATTCATCTTTGCAGCCTGAATATTTCCTTTGGCTTAAAGTTATATTTTCAATATATTAGTGCAAAAGGTTATTGAAAAAGACCCACTATTTATTAATAAATCATTATTCAACATGAAATTCAAAACGACCCATTGGTTGGCATTCACATTGTCATTTATCATGGTTAACTTCACAGTAAGATCACAAACATATTGTCCTGCGATGAGCGCCACCTGTGAATGCGAAATCACAAACGTTAACATAATAGGCTCGAACTCCCAAATTTCCAATGGAAGTGCCTGTACACCGGGTGGATACGCTGATTACTTGGCTCAATCGGTCACGTTATTAGTAGGAACCACCTATAACGGTACCACAACTTCAAATCCGCAAGGATATTTTCAAGGTCAGATCTCCGTTTGGATAGATTGGAATATGGATGGTGACTTTTTAGACGCTAATGAGGCTGTGTTTAACGGACCAACTTTTGCAGCTGGTGCCGGTTCACCTGTCCCTTTTTCGGTAAATGTTCCAGCGGCTAATCCATTAGGACCGACAAGAATGAGAATTCGAACCTCTAGCACAATTACTGCGATTACGCCGTGTGGAAATGTTCCAACAGGTGAAACAGAGGATTATACTATAATTATTGCAAATACACCTCCGCCACCTCCCACATCGTATTGTACAGCATCTGGCGGATGTGATGGAGGACCTACTGCTCGTCACATTAGTAATGTTACCTATGGAGTAGTGAATAACACAAGTACTTGTGGGTCAGGAAGTTATTCTGACTTTACTGCGATGAAATCAGATGTCGCAGCAGATGGAACAATTAATATAATAGTAACTAGTTCTGCATTTAATCCAGTAGATGTTGTAACTGTCTTTGTGGATTGGAACAAAGATTTTGACTTTAATGATCAAAATGAATCGATTATACTTCAAGGAAATGGAGGCACGTACACTGGAGCTCTCACTCCATCAACAGAAGCAATAGTAGGAGAAACTAGAATGCGCGTTGCAATGATTTGGGGAGGAAACGGAACCTATAGTGGCTGTGGATCAAGAGAAATTGGAGAAGTAGAAGATTATACATTAAAAATCACTGCCCCAGCCCCGAATTGTGTTATTAATCCAACTCCTGCAAATAATGCAACCAATATTTGCCGAGGCACAACATTGTCGTGGTCGAGAGATGTCGTTGGTTCGCAGCCATCCGGTTACAAAGTGTTTTTTGGCTCCACCACTAATCCACCATTGGTTTCTGACCAAACAGGAACGACCTATGACACAGGACCATTATTGTCCAATACAGATTATTTCTGGAAAGTTATTCCTTACAATTCAACTGGAGATGCACAAACGTGTACTGAGTATAAATTTAAAACAACGGACTTAGCAGCGGGAATCACCCCAAAACCGGCTGAGGTTTGTGCAGGTGGACAATTAGTCATGAATGGGAATCCGACAGGTGGACCAGGTGTAAATCCAACTCATTCCTGGACAGGGCCTGGTGCAGCGAAACTAAGTGCAACCAATGTCCAAAGCCCAACCTTTACCTCTACAGACGTTGGCCCGGTTAAATTAATTTACACCGTTACAGATGTAAACGGCTGTAAGTCATCGGATAGTTTAGATGTAAATGTGAAAGCAATTTTACCTGTAACTGTTTCGATTGCTATAACTGCCGGTGCTAATCCAACTTGTGCCGGAGAAAACGTTGAATTTAGGGCGACCATTCAAAATGGAGGAACGGCACCAGGTTATTCATGGAGGGTGGACGGCACACAGGTATCAACCGCGGCTGTTTTTTCAACAACATCACTTCAAGACGGGGAGAAAGTAGATGTATTGATTTCTTCAAATGAACTTTGTCCGGATGTTGCAAGTAAACAGTCCAACGAAATAACGATAGTCATTACAAATTCGTCGACGCCGACAGTTACAATTTCTACCGCAACAAGCCCTAATTGCGCAGGTGATCCAATTACTTTTAACACGGCCTCTTCTACAGAAGGCAGTGCTCCGGTTTACGATTGGAAAGTGGATGGGATCTCAACAGCAACCGGACCATCTTTTACCTCTAGTACGTTGCAGAATGGAAACATTGTATCGTGTGTCTTAACTTCAAATTCGGCTTGCGCAACCGTTCCCACAGCTCAATCCAACCAGATAACGGTGCAATTTACACCTAAAGTTGACCCAGAAGTAGAAATATTAATTACACAAGGATCTAACCCTGCTTGTGTGGGTGAGACCTATGAATTTACGGCCCAACCTACAAATGGAGGTACGAATCCAACTTATGAATGGTTTTTAAATTCGGGTAGTGTTTCAACTTCAAACACCTACGCACCATCTTCATTAAATGACGGGGATGAAATTTATTGTGTTTTAAATTCAAATGCAGAATGTGCGAATCAAACAATAGCGAACTCTGATATTCTCACAATTAGTATTGTCTCAAATGCAGTTCCAACTGTGGAAGTTGGGTACGACCAAGGTAGTAACACCATTTGTGAAGGAGAGACGGTGATTTTTAAACCAATTTCAACCAATGAAGGACAAAACCCAACTTATGAATGGTTCTTAAATACTGTTTCTGTGAGCAATACAAAACTTTACGCTAATTCTACTTTGGACGATTTAGATGAGGTGTATTGTATTCTTACTTCTAGTTTAGCTTGTGCAACTTCACCAACAGCCAACTCTCCAAATGTTACTATGTCTGTTGTTCCATTGCCGGCAAAACCAACAATAACTGTGGATGTAGATGTTTTAACGTCTAGCGCTGATTTAAACAATCAATGGCAAATGAATGGTGTGGATATAGTAGGAGCGAATGACAAAACATATCAGATGCTTGAAAACAATGATTATTCAGTTTATACCACAGAAAACAATTGTGCTTCCGAAGTTTCTGAAGTTTATGTTTTTCAAACATTGGGGATCCCGTCTTTGAAATCAATTAAAGAAGTGTTTGTTTCTCCAAATCCAAGCAAAGGGATTTTTGAATTAAATATGAATGAGGTCAATGCTTATTCATTTGAAGTTTATAATGTTTTAGGAGCAAAGGTGGTTTCTCGTAAATTTAACGCTCAAAATAAAATACAGATTGATTTAAGTGCCTTTAAAAATGGAGTTTACTTGTTAAAAGTAAATACAGACGAAGGGGTTTTCACAACTCGATTGGTGAAAAACTAAAAACTAAAAAAATGTACTTATAGAGCGGTTGAATTTTCAATCGCTCTTTTTTATGAAAGAATGAAGAATCCCGAAAAAAATTGAAAAGGAAGAGAATATAAGGCATAAAAAAGCCGCCTTTAAAAAAGGCGGCTTTGTTGTCCCACTAGGGCTCGAACCTAGACTCTTCGGTACCAAAAACCGACGTGTTGCCAGTTACACCATAGGACAGTTTCACAACGTTCCCGACATACTAGCCGTTGTTTCGAGTGCAAATGTAGAAACAAAATTCTTTTTCCAAATGATTTGAGCAGTTTTTTTTTCTAAAACTGTTTATTTACATTGAATTTTTGACAATTTTTGAAACAAAAGCACGTTAAACGTTTCGATATATTCCTAAATTCGCAATGCTCTTTGGAAAAATTCTTTTTTGTAAGAGATTTAAATTAAATACTATGACATTTAAAAAGTGGAATACCTATTTGGGTTGGTCGGTTTTTTTAATCGCGACCATTGTTTATTTCATCACCATTGAAGATACGGTTAGTTTATGGGATTGCGGTGAGTACATTACTGCAGCATATAAACTAGAAGTTGGTCACCCTCCTGGTGCACCCCTATTTATGGTGCTTGGAAGATTGTTCTCCTTTTTTGCTTCACCTGAGAATGTAGCAGTTTGGATTAATCGACTTTCAGCACTTTGTAGTTCATTGACCATTTTGTTTATGTTTTGGTCTATTACAATGATAGGGCGCAAGATCATTCAAATTCGTCGACCTCAGATTACCACAGGCGATAAAGTAGCGATTTTAGCAAGTGCTTTTGTAGGTAGTTTGGCTTATACATTCTCCGAATCATTTTGGTTTTCCGCAGTGGAAGGGGAGGTTTATGCCATGTCATCCTTGTTTACAGCAATTATTTTCTGGGCTGGATTGAAATGGGACGAAGAAATGGGACAAAAACATAGAGAACTTTTAGCTCCTGGGGTGATTCCAAATCGTTGGTTATTATTAATCATGTTCCTTTTAGGATTGGCAATAGGGGTCCATTTATTAGGTATTCTTGTAGTGCCGGCTATTTGTTACATTATCTATTTTCAGTTTAAAAAGGATGTCACACCAAAAGGATTGGTATTAGTCGGTTTATTATCCGTAGTTATACTTGGGTTTATCCAAGAAGCAATCATCCCTGGAACCATAGCTTTAGCTTCTTCTATTGAGGTTATATTCCGTAATTCAATTGGCTTGCCTTTCTATTCAGGGACTGTCTTTTTCTTTGCTTTAGTTGCTGGTGGAGCGGTTTATTTCATACGACGTTTTAGAAAATCGGGCAACGATTTAGGATACAACATTACAATGGGTTTAATCATGTTGTTGATTGGTTATGGCTCTTTTGCCGTAATCGTTATACGTTCCAATGCAAATACTCCTCTAGATGAAAATGATCCTGAGAATTTGGTTACGCTACATGCCTATTTGAAAAGAGAGCAATATGGTTCATCACCACTTCTTTTTGGACCCTATTGGAACTCGAAAACGAATCCAAGAGCGGAGTGGAAGGATCGTTCAGCCTTTTATTTGCGACGATTTGTTGTCGTAAAAGGAGATCAGAATACGAAAGCGTTTCAAGATGAAAAAGCAGCAAATGAGTATGCCGCTGAAATCGGAGGTGGGGCTTTTGTGGATGAAAAATATTTCGAGTCCAATGAGAATGACCGACTTATGGGCACTCCAACATACGCACAAACAACCTTTTTCCCTAGAATGTATTATTCTGCCGGACCTGGTGAAACGGCAAAAATTGAAGGATATAAAAATTGGTCAGGTTATGATCCCACGGATGGTTCGGGCTCTGAATTAGGATCGGACAACGAGCGACTGCCTACTTTTGGTGAAAACATGACGTATTTTTTCAGGTACCAAGTGAATTGGATGTACTGGCGATATTTCTTGTGGAATTTTGCCGGTCGACAAAACGATATACAAGGGCATGGTGATCAAATGCGTGGAAACTGGATATCAGGCTTTAGTTTCATTGATGACATGCGTCTAGGCAATCAGTCGAAGTTTGCACCCTATTATACATCCGAAAATCCATCCAACAACAAATTTTTCCTTTTCCCATTGATTTTAGGGTTAATTGGTTTGATTTTTCATTTTTACAGAGCACCTAAAAACGCTTTTGTACTTACTTTAGTTTTCCTTTTTACAGGTTTGGCAATTGTACTTTATTTGAACCAAAAACCTTTAGAACCTAGGGAGCGTGATTATGCCTATGCTGGCTCATTCTACTTTTTTGCAATGTGGATAGGCCTGGGTGTTCTAGCTCTTTATGATGCCTTCACTTCATTTGGTAAAGCCGAATGGAAGAAAATTGGAATTCTTGCTGCAATTGGTTTGGCTTTCTTTTTTATGATAGATGGCGGAGCAGATGTTTCTAAACCTAACACCATCACTTGGTTGGTTGTTGCAGCTATTGGTGGAGGACTTATTGCAATCATGCAAGGATTGAAAAAGGTGTTGAAATCAGATACCCAAGGAGCAATTATCGCCGGTTTGTTTGGACTTTTTGTTCCTATAATTATGGGTATGCAAGGTTGGGATGATCACGATCGTAGCGAAAAATCTACAGCACATGATTTGGCCTACAATTACTTAAATGGTTGTACACCAAATGGAATTTTGTACACAAATGGAGATAATGACACCTTCCCTCTCTGGTACATGCAGGAAGTTGAAGGAGTGCGTACTGATGTACGCGTTTGTAACTTGTCTTTAATGCAAACAGATTGGTATACCAATCAAATGAAAATGAAGGCCTACGAATCAGATCCTTTGCCAATTAAGTTCCGCGAGGATCAAATCATGATGTATGCTGGGAATACAGACCAAGTGTACTTCTTAGATTTATTGGATTTATATTTCAATGGAGCAACGCAGGACATTAAGGACAATATCATCACAATGCGATTGAAGAACAATGAGGTGGCTGCTGAAAATGCAATTATGGCGCTTCGAAATAAAATGAATGGTTTATTGAGTTCATTTACAGCTGGAGAAACAGCTCAGCCAGGTAGATTAGAGTTGCTGAAAAATGCTGCAACTGGCGGCGTTGGTAATTCCTTAAATGAAAGAATAAATTCAATTTTCACAGCTTCAGTTGAAATGCTTTCTGGAATTCAGCAAGGTGCTGTGAAGGTTTCAAGTCAAGACCAAGTTCAAGTCTTACAAACAACTTTGCAGGAATTTGAAACAAGTTGGAATTACACAGACTTGAACGAAGCAATGGAATTTGTGCGAAATGACAACAATATGTTGGCATCTCAAGGGAATATTCCACTACGTGTTTTCCCAAGTAAAGGCTTTACTTTAAAAGTAAACAAAGAAAATGCAGTTGCTTCTGGAGTTCTTGCCAAAAAAGACAAAGGACTTGCAGCAGATCAAATACAATTCATATTTTCAGCTAGAGGATTGTCAAGAGAGCAAGTAATGATGCTCGATGTAATGGCAAATAATGACTGGAAACGTGGAATTTTCTATTCTTCTCCTGGAGCATCTGATGTGGCAATGGCTCTTTATCGACGTAATTTATTGAAACAAAACGGATTGGTATATGAGCTTACACCAGTTCAAGGAAATGGTTCGCCAGTGGATACAGATAAGATGTATGATAATTTATTAAACAACTTCAAATTTGGCGCAATGAACAAAGAAGGTGTTTTGACAGATTATTACGCTCGTCGTCACACAACACAGTATCGACAGGCATTCGAAGCATTAGCAGACACGTATATGCGAAATGCGGAAGAAGCTGAGCAGATTAAAAGTCGCGGTCCATCCTTAATTGAGATGTATCGAAATTCGAATCAAACAAGCGAAGCAGAAAGAATGGATAAAATCTTGAAAAATGCTGATAAAATAATTGCTGAAAGCAAGAAAAAAGCAGCGGATGTGATTCGTTATTCTGTTAAAATTATGCCGGTAAATTTAGTTTTCGATCATGGTGAACCAAGTATGTCGAACGTCAAATATCCATACAACGGAATAGAAGTTCCTGGATATAGCGACGGAAGTTTACACCATTACGTTGAACTTTTGTATCGAGCAGGTGCCAAGGCGGATGCGAATAAATTAGCAGATCAATTGTCGGCTCAATTGGAAAGCATCATTAATTATTATACGCATTCTAACCCTAGAATTGCTCTTAAATCGAGTAATGCTGAGGATTTATTTGCAGCCTTAGATTCGTATTTCACGATTACACAAGCTGCAATAAATGCAGAATTTGGCGATCCGAAAGGAAAAACGGCAATTCGTTTAAAATCCAACATCGACAAATGGTATAACATTGAATTCCCTGCTATGATGGCCAAGGCTAAACAGTCAATTACCGACTCGGGCGAAAGTTTGAGAAGATCAAATAGCGCTGGACCTTTTGCAAGGGCTTATTTTAATGCTGAAGATTATTTGGACGCAATGGCTATATATTATGGTATAAAAAAAGCCGCAAATAACAATGGTGGCCAGAGCTTAGAATCATTGATGAACGGACCACAATAAATTTGTCTCGACGACTTTATAAAACCCCATGGTTATTTCCTAAAATTTTCAGGAAACGATTGTGGGGTTTTTCATTTCCTGAAAACACCGTTTATTTGACATTCGACGATGGGCCCAATAAAGGGATAACCGATTGGATTTTAAATTTCTTGAAAGAAAAATCAATTCAAGCTACTTTCTTTTGTGTGGGTGAAAATGTACGTCAAAACAGCGAACTTATCGAACGAATTAGAAAGGAGGGACATGCTTTGGGCGGACATACGATGCGACATGAAAAAAGCACTAAAACGGCTTGGACTAAGTATAAAAAATCGGTAATAGAGTGTCAAGACTTAGTACAAAGTAAACTTTTTCGTCCGCCATACGGTCGCCTGTCTATGCGCAGAGCTACTGAAATTTCTAAAGATTATAAGATTATAATGTGGACTTGGTTAAGCTATGATTTTGACGAGAAGGTGTCGGTGGAATCGATAGTCCAAAATGCTAAAAAACAAATAAAGGCAGGAGATATCTTGTTGTTACACGACAATCAGAAAATGACCAGTAAGGTAAAAATGTTACTACCTAAATTAATAGAAGTGATTGAAAAAAAGGGTTTTAAATTTGCTGTTTTGGATGCAAGTTTAATTCTTCAGAAATAAATCATTCTCCAGTGTCAGTTATATCCTAGGTCTTTTGTAAATGGGAACGGTTGAACATGGCTCACCGTACATTATCGATTTTACGACTGGTTGTAACTTCTCTACCAAGGAGGCCATCGCGAAATCTGAATACGGATGATTAGAACACCCTTTTATTATTACCAATCCATCTTGAAATTTAACTAAATCTAGCTGATTGATTTTTTGAGTCACTGACTTTTTCAATAAAGCTTCTTTGCTTCCAACTACCCATGTATCGGCATAAGTATTTAGCTGAGCGCCGATAATCATATAGGCCCAAGTAGGAACAATTGCATCAGCGGTACACGTCACCTGAACGATGGTGTTTTGATACTTTGACCAATCGTGATCTTTAACCCAAGCCCGAAAGTCTTTCTCCTTTAAAACTAATCCATTCCAAAGCAGATCCGCAATATCGATACAATCGACATTAGAATTTGGCGTGAATTTTTCTAAATCGAGATTAATTAAACCACTATCTTTTACCTTGTTGATAATTTCTTCCATCATGTGATACAAATTTAATGCTTATTCCTAACTTGTTACTGTCAGTTTGGCGGAGTTTTTTCTTGGGCATAGGTTTTGACAAATTCAAAGGATGAAAAACAAACAATTACATGTAGATTTTGGTTCTCAATTAGAGGCTCTTGTCTATCCTCTTTTGTTTTTAATACTGCTTTGGTTGATTCAAATGTTCCAACAAATGGAGTCATTTTCCTTTGTGAATTATGGCGTTCAACCTAGAACTTTTTCAGGTCTGAAAGGTATTTTATTCATGCCTTTGATCCATGCCCCTAAAGATATTCAGCATCTATTAAACAATAGTTTGCCCGCTTATATGCTTTTAGCAACTGTGATTTACTTTTATAGATCGATAGCATTGTCAGTTGTACTTTATTCTTGGCTTTTATCAGGATTGGGTGTTTGGTTGTTTGCAGAAAATACAAGTTCGTTCCACATTGGGTTTAGTGGTGTAATTTACGCTTTGGCTGCCTTTATTTTTTTTAGTGGATTTCAACGTAAATTTTTACCACTTCAAGCCATGGCACTTTTTGTGTCTTTTGTCTACGGCAGTTTGGTGTGGGGTATTTTCCCCATCAAAGCAGGTGTGTCTTGGGAGGGTCATTTAAGTGGTTTATTAGTAGGCGCGGTATTGTCGGTTTTGTACCTCAAGAAGGGGCCTGTGGCACCAAAATATCAGTATGAAATTGAGAAGGATATGGGGATAGAGCCACCGGATTTGGAAGGGATTTATTGGGAGAAGGTGCGCAAACTTGAAGAGCAACAGCTTCAATTGGAGCAATCTAGGAAATTAGAAGAAACAAACAAAAACAAAATAGTCATTCAATATCACTATACGCCTACAAATCCGCCGGACGATACTGGTCAACAATAGTTCCTGTATTGGCCGAAATTTCTTCCCATGTGTCGAAAGGAAATGATAGGCAAACATATTCAGAAGTAGCCATGACTCTGTCCGCTCCTGTTAAATAGGATAATAAATCAGACAAGCCAAAGTTGTGGCCGATGATAAATAAGTCCTCTTTTCTTTCCGTTTTCCAAATTGCGTTTAACCAAGTGTCACGACTACAAAGATGCCATGCTGGATTGTAGGTAATTTCTTTTGAAGGGAAAGCATATTCAATTGCTGCAAAAGTTTGCATGGTTCGCGCCGAGGCTGAACAATAAATTTGAACGAAGCTGAACTCTTTTTTATCTAAGTACTTATAAAGCGTAGCGCATTGTCGCTTGCCACGAGGCATTAATTCTCGGTCAAAATCATTTCCTGAAGCTGAATTTTGGTTGGTTTTGGCGTGTCGAATTAAATGAAGTTTCATAAACTATTTTTAGATGCGATTAAATGTAAGTGGAATAATTGAATTTAACCAACCAATTGATTAATCATTTCGTTGAGACTATAATGCTTTGATAAACAAGTGAAAATAGAGTATCTTGCATTTGAATGGCCGCATACGACCTTTAAAGAATTGGATGAAGATTGATCCAGAACTTCTCGTTCGCTGTCAAAAAGACGAGCGCAAAGCTGTTGAGCAACTCTATGAATTTTGCTTTCATCTTTTGATGCCTTCTTGTTTTCAATATCATAAAAATGAGGAGGACGCGCGATCGTCACTCAATCTGGGGTTTGTGAAAATCATCAAAGCATTAAAGAAAGTGGAGCTCGAGGGATTTAATTTCATCGCTTGGTCTCGAAGAATTATGAATAATACCTTGATAGACGAATATAGAAAAGAAAAAAAACACAAGTCAAGACAAACGATAACAGACGATGATCAACAATTAGAATATTATTCAGAGGGTGTCATCAATGCTTCAGAAAGCAATTTGGGTGAACAAAATATTTTGGAACTTTTGGATGAATTGCCAGAATTGACAAAAAATGTTTTTGTACTCTATGTAATAGAGGGTTATGCCCATAAAGAAATTGCAGAAATCCTTGGAATTGCAGAGGGCACTTCAAAATGGCACTTGTCTTCTGGCAGAAAAACGTTGCGCGAAAAATTAGAATTGTTAGAAATGAAAGCAAAAAAAATGGTAGTATGAAAAAGGACGACCAACAATTAGACGACTTGTTTAAAGAAGCTCACGATAATCAGGCTTTTCAATACCAGTCTGATTATTTTAAGGAGGTGGAAAAAACACTTTATCCTAGCTCTCCAAATCGCCTCATGGCGGCATGGGTGGCTCTTGTGGCATTGTTCTTAACGGGTATGGCTATACCTTTTATTCATACATCAGATAGTAGCATTTTAGAGGTTGCAAAAACGCACACTCCTATTTTAAAAAACAAACTCTCATCAGCTGCGGTAGCCAAAAAAGAGGGACTTCGTGAAACCAAATTTATTCCTGATTATCCTATTTTAGCTATTTCCGAGTCTTCAAAAGCTGAACTGGAAAATAAACCTACCATTTATTCAAATCAAACCAGCGCTCAATATCCGAACTCCGAATCTGTTAATCGTCGTTTAGCTGAATATCTAACAGATGGAAAGCAAAATAATGTTTTGAAATATGATTTTGTCCCACCAACTGTTTCTGGATTGGATATAGTTGAAAAAGAAGAGATACATAAAGGAACTATCGGACGTTTGATGTTTGCTGATTTATCGCGTGTGCATTTTAGCCCTGCAACATATATTCCGACCCCATTTGTTCGTCCATTCACTAATCGATCGAAAGGAATATTCGTAACTGCAGCAGCCAGCCTTGGCACCGTGTACGCGAATAATGAGAGATCCTACGCCAAAAGCATAGGGCTAGGAGCGGGTTATTCCAGCACAAAAGGAGCTTGGGGATGGTCTTTTGCTTTAATGGGTGAAATTCTTAAAACCAACATACGGTTTTCAGAGTCTACAAAGCATTATTCTTACAATGTTACTTATTTTGAAAATGTACTGGATTACTCCACATTTTATAAAATAGACATTCCTGTGTGGGGACATTTTAAAACTGGAAAACATATTATAAACGCTGGTTTTGCGCTAACCCAGGTATTCCAGTCTCAACTGAATTATACGTACAGAGTGAATGGTGAGGTGATGCGTGATGAAATTATTTACGGCGAAAAACAGGGCATTAATAGTACACAATTGCTTTTACAAGCCGGATATGGATTGCATTTAACCAGACGTTTGGTGTTGGGAGCAAATATTTCATATTCGCTAAATCCAATGATACAGACGAATAAAAATACTTCTTGTAAAGTTTCACCTTTAAGTGGACAGTTGTATTTACGGCACAATATTAAAAGATAATGAAAACAATAATCTTGTATTTTTTACTCCTCTTCGGGCTTTTTTCATGTAAAAAGGACCAGCCTGAGGTGACTGTTTTACCAGAGAACAATGACCCTGTTTTTTATGTCAGTGGGACAATTGATGGTCTGCCTTTTTTCCAACAAGCAGGTGAAAACAATGCGTTTGTGACGAATGGTGTAATGTCCAGAAATGGAATGGATTACACCTTCGGGGAATTTAAATACCAAAATGACGTGTTGCGATTAGGAATATTTGATGGCAACGAAGAATTACCCAATCTGTCGTCTATGATCGTGCAAGGAGATTCTCTATTTTTAACTGGTAAAATCATAGAGTCCTTGGCCAGTTTTGATCAAGATTTGTGTTCAAACTATAGTAAAATAACGCAAATAAAGTGGTACAAAGATGGGCAGTTGATAGGTTTAAATCAATTCCAACTTTCAGACCCAGGAAAATATAATATATGCGGGGAGTTCACATTTGTAAATGGCTCAACGCGCACGGTCTGCAATTCATTATTGATCGGTTTTTATCAAGAAATGCAATTAAGGATGAATCATTTTATGTTGGGTTCTGGAAAAACGAGATTGTGGATTTCAGGTACAGATTCGTTGAATGTAAAGTCTATTTCATGGAAAAGAGATGGAGAATTAGTCTCCAACAACTTGGCACCTATACTTGATATTCCGCAAATTCAATCCGTAATTACAGCCGAGATTACATCTAAAAACGACAAAAAATACACAAGAAATATAATTGTAGATGGTTCAAATTCAGGGCTTTATACAGAAGATTTCAATCTATTTGTAAAACCTTCTGTGGTGCAGTGGGATTATGCTGTAGGTATAGATATAAAGAAAAATAATACTTGGTACAGTACCTTTAATACACAAAATTATAAGAGTAAAATGGTTGTTGACCAAATTTCGCTTTACGAATTGAATTCAAAAGGTGAAAAAGTGTATAAAATTGAAGGACATATCGATGCTAAATTGAGTGCTGAAAATCAAGGAGAATCGATTTATCTTAAGCTGAAGTTTGTTTATCCAATTATTTTGAATTAATTCTCTCTACCTTTGTGCAAAGGCAAACCGGTTCATCGCTCCATTTATGGTGAGGAAAGTCCGGGCAGCATAGGGCGCCACACTTCCTAATAAGAAGGATTCAAGCAATTGGATACAGAAAGTGCAACAGAAAATAAACTACCTTGACTTGTCAAGGAAAAGGTGAAAAGGTGAGGTAAGAGCTTACCGCATTTGGGGCGACTCAATATGGCAGTGTAAACCTTGTGGGCTGCAAGATCATGTAAACCGAGGATGAAAGACGAAAGTTTTTTGAGAGGGCTGCTCGCTCAATCTCGGAGGGTAGATTGCTAGAGCGAATTGGTGACAATTCGTCCAGATAAATGATGAACCTGTACTTGTACAGACAGAACCCGGCTTATAGGTTTGCCTTTTTTTCTTTTATTTCGAAAAAATCAAAAACTTCGAAGTTTTACCGTCCAAGTGCAGGCGGATCAATACCATTTGAACCCCAAATATTTGCAAAATCCTCTTTTGTTTAATTTCTGTGATTGGAACAATCATCGTTTTTTTGAAAGGTCGTTTAATGAAAAGTGAATTCAGGTCAGTGCGATGATTCACAATAAACCCATTGATAACGGCGCAAATGGTAATGAAGGCGAAAAGGAAAGGAATTAAAAGCAAGAAAAATGAAACGTCTAATTTATTTGAAACTAGATAGAGTAACATAGACAGAACAAGGCCTGTTGAAAAGCAGAGAGTAAAGACAACAGTATAAAAATAGGAGGCATAGGATTGGTTAGATCGAGCCATGCTTTTATTATTGATGATAGTGAAAGTTTTGATAAATATAAGGATATCTGTCTTTGTTCGATTCATTGTTGATAATGGAAAAAATATTCATTTTTTTGGCCAATTTATTTCTCCATTTTTCCTTTCGACACCATTCAAAGAGTTTTCGAGCCTCCACTAAATTGGGACAATTATGAATAACCCCAACCCCTACAGATTTCCCAACAGCACCAAAAAATCGTTGGTCTGGATATAATCCATATCTGAAATCATTCGGTTTTAATTCACTATGAAATGCCCATCTGATAAGTTCTGTTTTTTTAGGCAATAAACTATCGGGCATTTTAAGTTTCTGACTCCATGTTTTTGAATTAACATCTTTATATATTTCAGTGATTTGCTCTATCGTTTCGGGCAGATAGGTAGCGCTTAGTAGTCTGGATGGTTCTAATAAAACAGCACTACCACGAGCAATTTGACCATAAGTGGTAAAATTTCGAGTACTGTCGTTTTCAAATAAAAACACCAGAGGATCGATGGCTAAAGGCTGCCAATTTTCATCTGAAACCTTAGTATGATAGAGGTATCTATCTTGTTGTAGCGATTTGAAATCTCGCGGTTCACCCAATAACACCATATCGATGTTCGTACTATATCTTTTTTCTTTTAAACGTTTTTGAATTTCAAAAAAAGATAAACAATGCACTTGTACATCAATTTTATTAATTCTTTCAAAATTATAGAATAGATCATCGTCACTAGGACTTAGTACATCGCTGTAAATGTGAATTGTACGTATACGAGAGGAAGGAATGTTTTCAGTACAGCTCGAAAGCAATACTAAAAAACCAACCACAACACTTAAGAATAGCTTTGCATTCATTTTGTAAAGATATTTCTTTTCCCAAAACACGGGCTAAATTCCAGCATTGTCCTACTTTTGTACTGTAAAAAAACAGCAAAAATGGCAAGTGAATCTAAAATCCCGAAAAAAACGCAAAGTTTAATTGAAAAATTGCGAAGCACGGAGTCAAAAATAGTTGTACAAACGATACGATTGTTGGAAGCTGAGGGAGATGAGCACATACTTCGCCCTTTGTTAGATACCTATAAAGCCAATACTGTAGAGGCTACGAGAAATGCAGTTGTTGAGTTTTTTAATAAATTATCTGATTCGAGAGCGATCAATGAAATGATACAAATGATTCGCGAAGAAGAAAATGCGGATGTTAGAAAAATGTTGATTGCGTCGTGTTGGCAAAATAAATTAGATTTTACAG